>JARFQH010000105.1 GCA_029287875.1 Desulfobacteraceae bacterium
ATCCAGGACCACCCTGTTGCTCTGCTTACCAAGGCCGGGGGCCGTAAACTCGGGCATCCGGCGGGTGCCCTGCCTGAAAGTCCAGCTCTTATAAGATGATTTGTGGATGTCCTCCGGGTGCAGCCGCAACCAGTTTCCCGCACCAATCGGGAAATCCTTGTTCTCCTCGGCGACTTCCAAAAAGAGCATCTTCATCTCATCGAGCTTCTCCGGGTTTTGCTTTGAAAGGTCTTTCGCCTGGGAGAAGTCGTTGCGCAGGTCATAAAGCTGCCATGCATCCGTGGCGGAATCCCAGCTTTTATCGAACCCGCCTTTGGCGGCATTCCAGGGAATGAAAGGGCCGAAAGCACTGGCAAACCAGCCGTTGTGATAGACGCCGCGGCTACCGTTATTGTCGAAGAATTGGGTCTCTTTTTGCCCTTCGGCAGCACCGTCGGTAAAAGTATAGGCCAGGCTGATGCCATCCATAGGCATCTGTTGGTACCCATGAACCACCTTCGGGTGGGGAATGCCGAGGATTTCATAAACGGTGGGGGCAATATCAACCACGTGATGAAACTGCGACCGCATGGTTTTATCGGGTTTGATCCCTTTCGGCCAAGATACGACCAGCGGGTTGCGGGTGCCGCCGAAGTGCGCGGCCACCAGTTTGGTGCTCCTAAACGGTGTATCGCCCGCCCAAGCCCATCCGGCGTGGTACATGTTGTCCATCTTGGGGCTACCCAATGCCTCCAGCCCACCGAGTTGTTCCATGGCCGATATTTGCTGCTCAATGTTGTTGGGGATCATGTTTTGTGCCAGCAACTCGCTGATCGACCCTTCCTGACCCTCCGCGCTTGAGCCGTTGTCCCCGACAATGTAAAAGATCAGGGTGTTCTCCTTGAGGCCGCGAGCCTCCAGACCGGCGACCATCTCTCCAATCTGCTGGTCCGTGTGTTCCATGAAGCCCGCGAAGATCTCCATCAGTCGGGTCTGGAAGGCGCGCTGATCCTCAGGTATACTCTCCCAGGAAGCCATGGTCGCATCCCGTTCCGTGAGTTGGGTGCCCGGCGGAATGATCCCCATCTCGAGCTGCCGCTTGTAAACGCGACCACGGTAGGCGTCCCAACCGTCGTCAAACTTGCCCTTGTACTTGTCAGCATATCTCTTGAAAACGTGATGGGGTCCATGCACGGCGCCCGGCGCCCAGTACATGAAAAACGGTTTGTCAGGAGAGAAGGCCTGATGTTGGTCAATCCAGGCCAGCGCCTTATCCTTCATATCCACCGTCAGGTGATACTGGGGATCGCCGTGCGGCGGTTCGATGTGGTTGTAATTCTCGGTCAGGCGAGGCTCCCACTGGGAAGTCTCACCACCCAGGAATCCGTAAAAGTAATCAAAGCCGTAGCCGTTGGGCCAACGGTCTTTCGGGCCCATATCCGTGGTCTCGGTGGCTGGGGTATTGTGCCACTTGCCGAAGGCGGAAGTTTTATACCCATACTCTTTCAACACCTCAGCCATGGTCGCCGCTGTCTTGGGCATGATACCCGTGTAACCATCAAAGGCCACGGCGCGTTCGGAAATGGTGCCCGAGCCAACTCGCGTGTGATTTCGTCCGGTCAGTAAGGCCGCGCGCGTGGGCGAACAGATCGAGGTGGTGTGGAAGGCATTGTAACGGATACCCTCCTGGGCCAGTCTGGATAACGTTGGGGTGTGCACTTCACCGCCAAAGGTGTCGGCAATGCCGAAACCAACATCGTCAATCAAGATGATCAGAATGTTGGGTGCATCTGTCGGCAACCGCTGAGGCTCCACGGGCCATTTCATGGTTGAGTCCTGAAGCCTCGCTTTGGCCACACTCTCCGAAGGCAGCGGCGGAAAAGGCAGGACAGATCCGTCATCAGGCAATGTTTCGGCCATTGCGGGAATTTCGCATATTAGGCCCAATGTCAAACTGATGACCAAAAATAGTGCCGCAAAAAGATGACTTACTTTCATCGTTCAATTCCCTTCAAATCAGAGTTTTTCACAGCCTCATTATCGGCCGCTCATTTATTCATCAGACAAATACTTGATGGTTACCTTGTGGATGCTGCCATTGAAGTTGAACGGCGCGCGGCCGTAGTAGGCCGGGGAAACAGGCGAAAAGCTATCTGTTCCGACATCGAAAGTGTCGTTGCCGCTCAGGGCATAACCGGTTGTGCGGGAGACTGTTCCTTTGCCCATCTCCGTTCCGTTGACACGGATCACGACGTCCATCGATCCGTTGCGAACCTTTGGCTGTACGCGTGACTCGACCTCGATTTTCACCGTCCCGGTAGGCAGCTCGCCCTTTGTCTCGACCCGGGTCCGTTCAATCTCGTAGAGGTTGTATTCGAAGAAAATTTTACCATCGTCCATCCAGGCCGCGACGCCGCCGGAGTAGCCGCCCAACGCATAGAGCACGCCGGTTGAATCGGGCTCTATCTGAGCATTAACGGTGACGAGGCTGCTACGCAGCCCAAGCTTTGGTGCGGTCGCTTCCGGGATCTGGATCACATCTGCCGTGTAGGCAAACTCCGTGGCGGGATTCTGCTGAACGAATTCCGGATGAAGCCCGGTCCATAAGCCGCCGCCGATGGGGTAAGCCTTGTTCGCCTCCGCTTCGGTTTTGAAGAGCTTGACCATTTCGGCCAGTTTCTCCGGCTGCGCGGCGGCAAGGTCGTCGGCTTGGGAGAAATCACTGCTCAGATCGTAAAGCTCCCACTTGTCCTGATCGGGTGTCCACTGGAAGATCGCCGGATCGATGCCGGGCTTCCAGGGAATCCGCGGGCCGAATGCCGAGGCGATGAAGCCGTTGTGATAAATCGAGCGGCTGCCCATAATCTCGAAATACTGTGTTTCTTTGCGGTCCGGGGCTTCCGCCGACTCAAACGCATAAACCATGCTGACGCCGTCCATGGGATCCTGATCGACCCCGTCAACCACCTCGGGGGGAGTGATGCCGAGGATCTCGTAGATGGTGGGCACGACATCATTGACGTGGTGGAATTGCGTGCGCAGCCGATTGTCCGGTTTGATGGCCTTGGGCCAAGAAACCGCCAGCGGATTGCGGGTCCCGCCGAAGTGTGCCGCGACGAGTTTGGTGGACCGGAACGGCGTGCTGCCTGCCCACGCCCAGCCGGCGTGATACATGTTGTCAAACTTGTCACCGCCGAGCGCGTCGAGTCCGCCATTTTCGTTTACGACGCGAATGTGATCCGCGATCGTCGTCGCTGTTCCGCTCTGGGCCAGAAACTCACTGACCGTGCCGTTCTGGCCTTCGGCACTCGAACCGTTGTCGCCCCAGATGTAAAAAACCAACGTGTTGTCACGTACACCCAACCGCTCAAGTTCGTCGATCAAGCGCCCAACCTGCGCGTCGGTGTGCTCACAGAATCCGGCACACACCTCCATCAGGCGCCGTTGAAATGGTTTTTCATCCTCGGGAATATCGCTCCAAGCCGCCCTCGATTCAGGCCGGGGCGTCAGTTTCGTATCCGCCGGGATGTAACCAAGCTGCTTTTGTCGAGCGAAGGTGCGCTCCCGCATGGCATCCCAACCATCATCAAACTTGCCCTTGTACTTGTCGGCCCACTGCTTGGCCACGTGATGAGGGCCATGTACAGCGCCCGGCGCCCAGTACATCAGGAAGGGCTTGTCGGGAGCAAGGGCATGCTGTTGGCGCATCCACTTAATCGCTTTATCAGCCAGGTCTTCGGTCAGGTGGTAGCCGTCGCGATGGATGGGGCCAAGGCGATTGAAATTTTCGACCAGGGCGGGTTCCCACTGAGACGATTCGCCGCCCAGGAATCCATAAAAGTAATCGAAGCCCACAAGCTGTCCGGTCGGCCAGCGATTAAAAGGCCCGGCCTGGGAGGTCTCCGCATGAGGCGTGTTGTGCCATTTCCCGAAGGCCGACGAGGCGTAGCCATAGTAACTCAGCACCTTGGCGAGCGAAGCGCTCGTTGCCGGCCACGTGCCGGTGTATCCGTCCCAGTCATTGCCCAGAGAAGCGATCACCCCTGCTCCTACGCGGTGATGATTGCGTCCCGTCAACAGGGCTGCACGGGTTGGCGAGCACATTGCCGTTGTATGAAACCGGTTAAACGAGATGCCTGAATCGGCGACGCGATCCAGGGT
>JARFQH010000276.1 GCA_029287875.1 Desulfobacteraceae bacterium
ACGGAAATGTCCTCGTCGCCGTGGCCGCGGGCGATTAGACCGGTCTCCACTTGTTCGACGTAGGCCGTCACAGGCAGGGTCACGCCCAATTCGCGGGCCACTTCCAGGGCAATGTCGAGGTCCTTGCGGTGGAGCCGGACCTTGAAACCCAGCGGATAGGAATTATTGATCATGTTGCTGGAGCGGTTGATCATCGCCCAGGAACCGGCTGCGCCGCCGCCTACGGCTTGAACGACTTTCTGCATGTCGAGTCCGGCCTTTAGACCGATGGCGATTCCCTCGGCGACACCCCAGTAAGTTCCGGCCACGACAATTTGGTTGATGGCCTTGGTGAGCTGACCGGCTCCGATCGGTCCCACATGGGTGATGGTTTTGCCCATGGCCTCCAATACCGGCCGTACCTTACTCAGGTCTGCTTCTTCGCCGCCCACCATAATCGACAGGGTGCCCTTTTGGGCGCCCTCGGAGCCGCCGGACACCGGGCCGTCCAGCATGCGGACGTTTTTTTCGCCCAGCTTTTCGGCAATGCGGCGGGTGGCGCTGGGACTGACGGTGGACATATCCACGACGATGGTTTCCGGCGCGGCGCCCCGGATGACACCGTTTTCACCCAGAATGATCTCCTCTAAGTCGGGTGTGTCACTGACGCAGGTGATGACCACTTCGGCACCTTCGGCGGCTTCGGCCGGAGAGGCAGCCCGCCGGGCACCCGCTGCGGCAACTGCCTCTTCCTTTTGCCGGGTGCGATTGTGCACGGTCACTTTGTGTCCGGCCTTCAGCAGGTTGAGCGCCATCGGAGCACCCATGGTTCCCATACCGATAAAAGCAATGTTCATGCTGACCTCCCTTTCATAGTATCAACCGTCAACCGGCAGCCGTACTACCAGTACCGGTGTTTGGGATCGGTGGATGACCCGTCGGGCGGTGCTGCCCATCAAGGCCTCGGCGAACATGCCCTGGCCATGGGTTCCCATGACGATCAAATCACAGCCGGTCTGTTCGGCCTGTTTCAAAATTTGATTCACCGGTTCCCCGGCTTTGACGACAATGTCACCGGCGGCAAAGTCATGCTCGACCATGTCCGGCCAAGCCTCCCGGTAGACCGTTTCGAGTCTTTTTCTTATGGTCTCGATTACGTCCTTTTCCTGACGTTTCCTGATCTCTATCCACTTGTCTTCGCCGAACATGGAGGCCAGCTGCAAAGTTGCGCTGGGGGAGAAGTCCTCGATAACATGCAGGACGATAATTTTTGCACCATAGCGGTTGGCCAGGCTGGCGGCATAACCGAATGCGCGGCGGGCGTTTTCGGAAAGGTCCGTGGCATATAAAATCTTTTTAATATCCGGTAACATTTTCACTCCTCCTCTCATTATGGTTGGTTCGTAATCTCGCGCCGGCGCAGCTCTTTTCTGATGATTTTGCCCGTGGCCGTCATGGGTAGTTCATCGACGAAAGCGATCTCGCGGGGGTATTCGTGGGCGGCCAGACGGCTTCGGACGTGGTATTGTAGATCGGACTTGAGGTTCGCGTTTCCCGTAACACCCGGCTTGAGGACGACAAAGGCTTTAACGATTTCGGTGCGCAACTCATCCGGAACTCCGATTACCGCTGCCATTGCCACTGCCGGATGCTTGATCAGGCAATCCTCGATTTCGCCTGGGCCAATGCGGTAGCCTGCACTCGTGATCAAATCGTCCTGCCGGCCGACAAACCATAGGTATCCGTCTAAGTCCCTGCGCCCTATGTCGCCGGTCAGACACCAGTCTCCGACAAATTTTTTACGCGTGCTTTCATGGTCCTGCCAGTATTTTAGAAACATGACCGGATCGGGGCGTCGAATGGCAATGTTGCCGACGGTTTCGGGCGGCAACAGGCTTCCCTTGTCATCGACGATTTCCACCTCATGGCCGGGAACGGCGCGACCCATCGATCCCGGCCGAACCGCCATGATTTGGGCACAGTTGCCTACCACCAGGTTGGCTTCCGTTTGCCCGTAGAACTCATTCACGGTCACACCCAGGGTCTCCCGTCCCCACTCGACCAGTTCCGCCCCCAGGGTTTCACCGCCACTGCCGACGCTGCGGAGCCGAAACGCGTGGCGCTTGCCGGGATCTTTGACCTGACGCATCATTTTGAGGGCCGTCGGCGGTAAGAAAGCATTGCGGACGTTGTGTTTGGCCATCAGGTAAAAAGCGAATTCCGGATCGAATTTGCGGGCGCGATAGGACAGAACCGGAATGCCGTGGTGCCAGCTGGGAAAAAGCACGTCGATCAAGCCGCCGATCCAGGCCCAATCGGCCGGGGTCCAGAACAGGTCGCCCGGCTGCGGGAAGAAATTTTGTGGAAATTCCACCCCGGGCAGGTGGCCGAGCAGGGTTCGATGAGCGTGCAGGGCGCCTTTTGGCGGACCGGTGGTTCCGGAGGTGTAGATAATCAGAGCCGGGTCGTCCGCTTGCGTGGCGACAGGCGTGAAATCGTCGGAGCCTTTATCTACAAAGTCCCAAAAATCGACGATCCCTTCCCTTTTGCCGCCATGGACCGCGATGATGCTCTTCAGATGGGGCAGTTCCGCGCGGATGCCCAAAACTTTGTCCAGGTTTGCGCTGTCGGTGATGACCACTTTGGCTTCACTGTCGGCAAGGCGATACGTCAGGGCATCCGACCCGAAAAGGGTGAAAAGGGGTATCGCAATTCCGCCGATTTTGTAGGTGGCGATATGGCTGATTGCCGTTTCCGGACACTGAGGCAGGAGGATTCCCACCCTGTCCCCGGGCTGCAGGCCGAGGGCATGGAAGGCATTGGCCAGCCGATTCGAAAAGCGTTTGAGATCCTGAAAAGTGAAGGTTTCAACTTCGCCGGTATCTTTTTCATATATCAACGCCGTCTGCCGGCTCTGATGCGCGTTCTTGTCGCAGATATCGACCCCGATGTTGTACAAATCGGGAATGTGCCAGCGAAAACTCCGATAGATTTCCTCGTATGAGTTGCCTGGATTCAACATAACGCCTCAAAAAGTCATTTGCCTGCGGTCATGGTCAAATCGTTTGGAAACGGAAGATTTCGCATAGCTATTGATGAATGCTGTTCACCTACAATTCGCTGCTTAAACTAGAAAAATATCTTATCCGGATTCATGAGGCCCTTGGGATCGATCAGATCTTTGATCTGCCGCATCAGGACATAGCTTTCACCGTGCTCCAACTGCATGAACTTGCGCTTGCCGATGCCGATGCCGTGCTCACCGGTGCAGGTTCCCCCGATTTCCACTGCTCGCGTGACAATCCGCCGATTGATGTCTTCGAGCATTTCCCATTCGTTCCGATCCGCTGGATCACCGACCAGCACCACGTGCAGGTTGCCGTCGCCGGCGTGACCGAACACATATCCCACGGCCTTTTCCTGATCGACGATGTTTTGGGAAAAGACGACCATCTCCGGGTAGCTGGAAATCGGAACCGCCGCATCGACGATCAGCGTATCCTTGCCCGGGTGGGCGCGGTGGATGGTTTCCCAGGCCTCATGCCGCGCGCGCCAGAGTTCGGTGCGCTGACCTTCATCGACCCCGGACCTGAAACCGGTGGCGCCGCAGTCGCGGCAGAGATCCTCGGCCAGTCCCGCAATGTCATCCAGCATGGCGCGGCTGATGCCGTGGAACTCGCAGAAAAGCGTGGGGGTTTCGTCCAGCCCGAGTTTCTTTTCACGGTTCATGAGCTGTATCAGCTGCGGCGGCAGCAACTCCAGGGCCGCCGGACCGAGTCCGGAGCCCATCAGCACGGCCACCGCATTGGAGGCATCATCCAGGCGATCGAAGGTGACGGTGGCCGCCAGATGGTGAGACGGGATGCCGGTCAGCCTCAGGGTGGCTTCTGTAACGATGCCCAGGGTTCCCTCCGACCCGACGAACAGGCGTGTCAGATCGTATCCGGAAGAGGATTTCGGCGCCTTGCAGCCGGTGTGGATGACAGATCCGCCGGGAAGAACCAGGGTCAGCCGCATCACGTAATCTTTGGTGGCGCCGTATTTAACGGTTTGGACGCCCGAGGCGTTATTGGCAATCATACCGCCGATAGTGGCGTCGGCGCCGGGATCCGGCGGAAAGAACAGGCCGTGGCGACCGGCCTGCCGGTTGAGTTCCTTGCGCAGGACCCCCGGTTGGACATCGGCCTGCAGGTCCTGGGGACGAATATCGAGAATGCGGTCCATCCGGGTCAGGTCCACCACCAGGCCGCCACGAGTCGGGACCGGGTTGCCTTCCGTGCTGGTGCCGGCACCCCAGGGAGTGACCGGTACATCGTTGGCATAGGACCATGAGAGAATTTGAGCGATCTCTTCGGTCGTAACGGGCCAGATGATACCGGCCGGCAGCAACCCCCGGTGGGGGGAGATATCGCGCCGGTGCAGTTCGCGGTTGGACGGGCCGGTGGAAAACCGGTCGGGTGAAACGATGGACGACAGGGTGTTGGTTTGATTAGTGTTGAGGTCTTGCACGGCGGCTCCGCGTGTCCATCCATAAATGGCCTTTTTTACGCTGGACTGCGTTCTCCGCTGGTTTCCGGCTGCGGCGTACTCCAGTACGCCTCACCGCAAACCCTTGTGCGGCCTTGTCCAACGAAAAAAAATCACATTTACGAATTGGACTCTCAATAGTGTCTTCATCTATTCGTGGATGGTCAATAACTGAGCTTTTGAAATCTTAGTCACTGCTCTGATGCCTGAGGGCAGTGGCACCACATTGTTTCCGGTCGATTTTTACCGTTTATTCTCTGCCAGCGCTTCGGATAGATGTTTGACTGTCATTCGGCTGCCCCGTTTTTTGGCACCGCCGCGCAGCTGCATGATGCAGCCGGGGCACTCGGTGACCAGGACGTCGGCCCCGGTTTTTTCGAAATCCTCCAGTTTGCGCGCCAGGATCTCGGCCGATATGTGCGGGAATTTGCCCGAGTAGGTGCCGCCGAATCCGCAGCAGGTTTCTTCTTCTTCGGCCGGAAGAAATGTCATGACGCCATTTTTAATCAGGGCATGGGGTGCTTCCCTGACGCCGAGTCCCCGGCAAAGGTGGCAGGGCGCATGGTAGGTCGTGCCGGTTCCGCGCGGCTCGAAAGAGTCCGGGGTCATTTTGAGCACATCGTTTGCGTAGGCGCTGAAGGGATAGACCTTGTCCGCGAATTGCCGCGCTCTTTCAGCCATGTCGGGATCGTCTGCGAAGAGTTTCATATATCCGGCTTTGAGGTGCGAGGCGCACGAGGCGCACAGGGTGACGAGGGCGTCGTAGTTGCCGTTCATAAATGCCTGAATATTCTGCCGGGCCACATCACGCGCCGCCTGTTTTT
>JARFQH010000292.1 GCA_029287875.1 Desulfobacteraceae bacterium
GATCTCTTCAGGCGTTTCATAGATGTCCATTTGAGGCGTCCAGTTGCACTCCGAGGAGGCGAACATCGGCTTCACAGGCCGAAACATGTCCTCGAAACTTCTTTCTAATTGGGAGGCAATTTGGTCAAAATCGTTTCCGAAACGGATTTTGATGTAGTCCACTTTTCCTGAACTCCTTCTTCAATGGTACCGTGAATCCCATTGTTTTATACACAATTATTTTTGAATCTAACACTGAAACACGGGTTTGTAAAGGGACCCGTTGCAGCGAATTCCGACTGTGCCCCGGTTCTGACGGAGACCTGAAAGGCTGCGGTATATGCGTAAGCTTAAACGAGTGCGCGATGGCCGCCAGCGCTTGACAGAAGACCCGCTATGATTAAATTTTTTCTAAATTCTAATTATATAAAAACGGAAGGAAGAAACAATGGCTCTTGTCAAATGGGATCCGTTCAGAGAGGTGACCACATTGCAGGAACGTATCAACAGACTCTTTGAAGATGCCTTCCCGAGGGCGAGGGACAGGGAAGAAGACCTGAGTCCGGGCGTCTGGCGTCCGGCCGTGGATATCTACGAGGGTGAGACCGCCGTGGTTTTGAAGGCCGAACTGCCGGGAATCAAGAAAGAGGATGTATCGGTCGAGGTCAAAGACAACGTATTGACCATCAAGGGCGAGCGCAAAGCCGAATCCGAGATCAAGGAAGAAATGTATTACCGTAGGGAAAGGACTTACGGATCGTTCAGCCGGTCCTTCAACCTGCAGTATACGGTAACCCCCGACAAGATAAAGGCCCGGTTCAAAGATGGTGTCCTCGAGATCGAGGTGCCGAAACCGGAAGAAGAAAAACCCAAGCAGATCAATGTGAACGTTGACTGATTGCTCTGCACAGATGTCATTCCTTCAGTAACGGTTTCCCTGCCTCTGCGAGAGCCCGGTGCCCCGGTCCGGGCTTAATGGCCCTATTCGTAAATACGGTGGCATTATGACCTCCAGACGTCTCCTCTTGGCCATCCGTTTCCAGTATTTCCTGTACTTCGGTGTCCTTGGTATCTATCTTCCCTATTTCAATCTGTATTGTTATCACCTCGGTTTCAACGGCGCTCAAATCGGTATCCTGTCGGCCGTCAGGTCGGTGGTCATGGTCATTTTCTCGCTTGCCTGGGGTTTTCTCGCCGATCGATTTCAGCGACGTTGGACGATCTATATTCTTTGCAGTGCCGTCAGTACCCTGATTTGGATATTTTTTCTCTTTACCGGCGACTTCTGGCCGATGTTGATGATCACCGTTGCTTACGTCGCTTTTTACGCTCCGATCATCTCTTTTCTGGAGGCCTTTACCATGGATCAGCTGGCATACCGGAAGGAGATATACGGAACGGTCAGGGTCTGGGGCTCGATCGGCTTCATTCTGGTGGTTATCGGGCTGGGGCGGGCCATGGATTTTTTCCCGATCCGATTGACAGTGGTGCTCATTCTGGTCGGCTCGCTGCTTCAGGCTGTTGGAGCCCTGCGGATGCCCGGTTCCACGTCCGACCGGCTTCCCTTTCGGCACCCCTCGTTTGGCAGCCTGCTGAACCGGCGCGTGATTCTTTTTCTGTCGAGCGGGTTCCTCATGCTGGTGAGCCACGGCGCTTACTACGGTTTCTTTTCGATTCACCTCGAAAACCTCGGCTATTCTCGCACCTTCATCGGTCTTGCCTGG
The DNA here is from genome assembly GCA_029287875.1 of Desulfobacteraceae bacterium. Taxonomy (GTDB): domain Bacteria; phylum Desulfobacterota; class Desulfobacteria; order Desulfobacterales; family SG8-13; genus JARFQH01. The sequence continues at coordinate 1,704 of JARFQH010000292.1, forward strand.
GCCGTGGCGTCGCTCGCTGAAATCCTTATCATGGTCAAATCCGAATTAATATTCAAACGGTATGCCCTGGAAAAAGTGCTGGTTTTCTCCTTTGCCGTGGCCGCCCTCCGCTGGATCTTGCTCTATTTCGCACGCGCACCGGTCCTGATTCTGTCGTCACAAGTCCTGCACGCCGTCACCTACGGCACATTTCACATCGCCAGCATACTCTGCATCGATCGTTTGGCCCCGAAGCAGGCTAAAACGATCGGCCAGGCCGTCAACAACGCCGTGCAATACGGCCTGGGATTGATGGTCGGCTTTTTCCTCAATGGTTTCCTGTACGAGCGGATCGGATCAGCGGCGCTATTTTTGATGAGCGCCGGCATAGCGATTGTCGGCGGCGCGCTGTTCTGGGGCGGCACCCGGCTTGGCACAGGCAGCCTTGGAAATGGGGATAAACCGGTAATAAATCACTAAGATGGGAACAGAAGGTGTCTGAGCCAGTTTAGCAGACTGTTTTGGCTCAGATTGGCCCGGTCGAGACGATGGATCCGCTCGAACAGGTCCTGCGGATCGGCATACCATTGCGCTCGGGTTGTAATGGGTCGCAGTGGGTCGAGTTCCTTGACGACGCGAGCCGGATTGCCGGCCGCTACCGTGTTGGACGGAACATCTTCAACGACCACCGCTCCGGCCCCTACGATACTGTTTTCGCCTATTTTGACGCCCTTGCAGATGATGGCACTGTCTCCGATCCAGGCATTGGGGCCGATCCGCACCGTTTCCGATCGGCCCATGGCCAGGCGGTCATAAAGACCGTGCCAGTCGCAATCGGTGACGTAGACCCGGCCGGCAAGCATGCAGTTGTCATCGATAACGATCTTCCTGGCCGAACCGATGCGGACCCCCGGGCAGATCAGGCAATGATCGCCGATGGAAATGCTCCCGCTGCCGGGCGCTTGCGGCCAGACCGCCAGCCGGATCTTGCTGTCCGGTGCGGCGATCACGGTAGCGTAGTTTCCTATCTTAACCGGAGTACCAAAGATTTCAACGTGCCAGGGCTTGATGAAATGAGGCCCTCGCCCGAGAGAGACCAGCCGAGGGCGTACATACCGGCGGGTGTAGAACTCCTGGAAATTAAGGTAGCTTTTCTTGATGAAATACGGGCGGTGGTCACGGGTCACGGTACTCTCCCGTCGTAAGCGATCACAGGGCACCGCATCTGCTTTGTTGTCGGGCACTTGAAGTACAAAAGTACGTCTGCGCGTCCGACGCCTTGCATCTGCGGCACCCTGTAAACGCTTACAATTAGGTGGTTTGAAGCGCATCGGACTTTGCAATCCTGTGAACGGTTACCTCCCGTCTATGGTGTCGTTGAGCTCTGCGCTTGCAAACCCCAGAATACATGCGAAAAAAGCCGGTTGGCGGGAGTCAGCTCATAAAGGGCGTCGGCCGCCATCAGAACCACGGCGCTGGTCCAGGTGAGCCGATCCTCCGGCCATACGGTCATATCCGGAAAAGTGAAGCCGGCCCAATACATGCCGTCCTCGTAATGTTTGTCGGCGATCCAGCTAAACACGATTTGGGCCAGTGGACGACGTCCGACTGCCGAGAGGGCCAGAGAAAGCTCGGCGGTTTCGGCAATCGTGATCCACGGCCGGTCGGATACACATCGCACGCCCTGGCCTTCTATGACGAACTTTTTCCAGAGATGATCGATCCGCTTACGGGCCCTCTGCCCGGCGAACACACCGCACAGGACCGGATAATACCAGTCCATGGCGTATCGAGACTTGGTCATGTTGAATCGCTGGGGCTTTTCGGAAATCGCGTGCGCTAAACGGGCGAGCCCCTTTTCCCAGGCGTCCTGTCGACGGCCTATTTGTCGCGCGATGGCCAGAGCGCAGCGGATACTCATGCAGATTGAACTCGAACCGGTCAAGAGCGCCATTCGGTCGATGTTTCCCTTCGGGCTGATGGCCCAATAGATTTCGCCGTGGGGGGACTGCAGGCCAAGCGCGAAATCGATGGCTGAACGCACAGCGAGCCATGCCCACTCAAGAAATGACCGGTTGCCCGTGATGAGATAGTGTTGATAAATGCCGACGGCGATATAGGCCGACAGATTTGCGTCTCTGGTGGTGTCCTCCGGCACCCCGTTGCGGTAGGATGTATACCAGCTGCCATCCGGGTTCTGACAGCGGATCAGCCACCGGTAGGTCCGTTCCGCAGCGGCCGGGTACCCCCCGATGCTCAACCCCATGGCCGCTTCCACCATGTCCCAGGGGTCGCTTTTGTGGCCGGAACACCACGGAATTTCGCCGTCCGTCCCCTGAACCGCGGCGATGCCGGCGGCAATGGCCCCGACATCCAGACTGTGGTCCTGTTTCTCGGAATAAATTTCGGGAGGGGTGGTCATCGGTGAGCCCTATCTTTCCAATGTGTGAATTAATGGATCTTAATATGTTGGATTCGCTCGTCTTGCAAGTGAGAATGATTTATGTGATCTCTGACGGGAGTTGGCTCCTTGCCACCGCCATTCGGTTGGATGTAACGAGGTATAGAAAGTTTTGCAGCTTGACTTTCAGCTCTTCCTTGATTAGAGATTGAATTAGTGCCGTTTCAAGAGCGCTGGAAAATGTGGATGCTCTCGAAGCGGCGCGGAAAGACTGACTGCGTCCGAGACCACCACACAGAAGCGCTCGGCTGACCTCCTGCCTGTTGTGGACGCAGACCATAAAAGCATTTTTATCGTCAGCGAACATGACGTTCATCGGTCCTAAGATACACTGGATCGAGGCCGTGTAGATCGCGATAATTTATTAATGCTGCCGGTTTGGCGCCGCCCGTCGGACCGACAGCGCTACAGAATTGCCGTCGGCGGTTTGGTGCAATGGTGCGATGCAACCGGCGGCAATCACCCAGAAACCCGATCCAAAAGCGAAAGGAGGACAAGATGGCCGACAGTGTCTACAAATTTATCGATTTGGTTGGCAGCAGCAACACTTCCTGGGAAGATGCTGCTAAAAACGCGGTGGAAACCGCTTCGAAAAGTCTCCGGGACTTGCGTGTTGCCGAAATCCTCAAACTGGACATGAAGGTAGAAAACGGCGTGGTGACCGCTTATCGCGCCCGGGTCAAGCTCTCCTTCAAATACGCCAGCGAATAGGCGACCCAACCACCAATAAAATCCTCCGTGATGATTCCGGTTGTCACGGAGGATTTTATTATTTAAGAGCCTCTGCCATCAATTCCCCCACGAGTTTGGAAAAGCGGGCCGGATTCTCAGGTTTGCCGCCCTCGCCGATCACGGCCATGTCCAGCAGCAGCTCGCTGTAATCCGTCAAGGCCGGGAGGTTCCGGTCCTTCTCGTACAATTTCCTGAAGTAATCCAGGGCCGGGTGGTCGGGGTTCAATTCCAGTACCCGCTTGGATTGCGGCGGCTGACGGCCCGCGGCCTTGAGGAGTTTTTCCATATAGGCGCTCGGATCGTGGCTGTCACCGGACAGACAGGCCAACGAATCCTTGAGACGGATCGAGGGCTTGACGTCTTTGACCTTGTCTTGCAGTTTCGATTTGATGAAACCGAATAGTGGTGCATAGGCATTTTGTTTTTCAGCGTCGACCTGCGGCAGGTCGATGTCACCTTTTTCCGCGCTTTTGAGAGGCTTGCCATCGTACTCATCGAGTGCCTGCACCACCCATTCGTCCACAGGGTCGCTCATCAGCAACACTTCGTAACCCTTTTCTTTCAGCCTTTCGAGTAGGGGGCTGTCGATCAGGGCCGTCATGTCATCTCCGGTCAGGTAATAAATTTCCTTTTGATCCGGTTGCATGTGCTCTAAGTAATCTTTGAAGGATATTAATTTGTCTTCGGTCCGGGTAGTCCGGTAGCGGGCCAAATCGGCGATCTTTTTGCGGTTCTCCGGATCGGTGTAGATGCCCGACTTAAGCACCTGCCCGAACTGGTTCCAGAAAGTCATATAGGTTTCGGATTTCATCGCTTCAAGATGTTCGAAAATCTTTTTGACCAGGTTTCTGCGGATGTTTCTGACCAGGCGGTCCTGCTGTAAAATTTCGCGGCTGATGTTGAGATTCAAGTCCGGGGCGTCCACCACGCCCCGAATGAAACGAAAATACTCGGGGACCAGTTCGCGACAGTTATCCATTATGAAAATACGCTTGCAGTAGAGGTGAACGCCGTGCTTCATGTCCGGATTGAACAGGTCGAAGGGGGCCTGGCTCGGAATATACAGCAGGGCGTCGTATTCGGTGGTGCCCTCGAACTTAAGGTGCAGGTGGGTCATCGGGGCATTCCAGTCGTGGCTGAGGTGCTTGTAGAACTCCTCGTACTCATCCGCGCTGACATCTTTCTTGTCTTTGGTCCAGATGGCCTTCATGGAATTGAGGGTTTCGCGCATCACCTTGCGACTGGTCTTGCCGATCGTTTTGCCCGCCTCGTCTTTGAGCTGTTCGTTTTCCGGAATCGGTTCATCCCGCTCTACGTCCATCACGATCGGATAGTTTACGAAATCGGAGTGGCGTTTGACGATTTGACGGATGGTCAATTCGTCGGTGAAATCGGGCTCGCTTTTTTCCTTTTTTTTCAGATCCAGGATTACCGTCGTACCGCGGGCGTCCCTGGCGGCTTCCTCGATCGTGTAGGTGCCATCACCGGTAGAAGTCCAGCACGTAGCGGTTTCGGAGTCGGCGGCGCGGGAGATCAGGGTCACCTTTTCTGCGACGATGAACGCGCTGTAAAATCCGACGCCAAACTGGCCGATCAGTTCAGGTGACACCACGCTCTTATCATTGAGGTGGGCTATGGCCTCCATAAAACCCGCAGTCCCGCTCTTGGCTATGGTGCCGATATTTTCCATGATTTCGTCGTAAGTCATGCCGATGCCGTTATCGGAAACCGTGAGCGTGTTCTTGATGCCGTCGGAGGCAATCTTAATGTTAAACTCGGTGTCCTCACCAAGGATGTCCGGTTCCAACTGGGCTTTGAATCTCAGCCTGTCGATCGCATCAGAGGCATTCGAAATCAACTCCCGTAAAAATATTTCCTGGTGGGAATAAAGGGAGTTGATGATGAGATCGAGCATCTGCTGCACTTCGGTTTTTAACTGATGGGTTTCTTTTTTACCGGCCATTTTGACTCCTTTTTTGGTGTTCAGTCGCATTCTGTTGACGATACGCCAACCGGCATTTGTGATTTTCGGGCTATAAAATTGGGTTTCATTACGCTATTGTCAACCCAACCAAAGTTGCTGAATTTAAAATGGAAGAATAGGAAAAAAATAGAGAACCGATCGTGCGGGTATTGAATTTGGCGCCTATTGAAATTAACATATCATAAAAGTAGCGATCCTGCAGTATAGAATGGATTTTGTATGATCGATATAGAAGACAGCGTCATCATAAACCAGCCGGTCGGGAAAGTCTTCGCGTTTGCGACGAACCTCGAGAACAATGTGAGCTGGCAAACTAACGTCATTCTGTCCGAACAGACGTCAGAGGGCCCTTTCGGGCGCGGCGCGACCTATCGGGTGGTAAACCGTTTCATGGGCCAGTTTTTCGATTCCGAGGGAATCATTTCAGAGTACGT
>JARFQH010000298.1 GCA_029287875.1 Desulfobacteraceae bacterium
CTCTTCGAAGCCCTGCTCGAGGGTTCTGGCATACAAACCGAATCTGCGGCGGATGATCCGCGCACGGCCGAACTTCAGCGTGTCTACTTGCACCCCTTGGGTTGCAACGCCCTTCTGTCGACTCCGATTTCAGACCAAGAAAAGATCCGCGGCGCTCTCTGGTTCGAACAGGCGATCAGCGCTCGCGAGTGGCCTCCGGAAGACATTGCCTTTGCGCGGGCCGTTGCGGGCCTTTTAACGTTTCGCCTGAGCGCCTCCCAGACACAAGCGGAATGTGCACCGGTATTTGTATCGGGCACATCCCATGACATAAAAAGACACTCCGGTACCAGAGGGGTCAGCGACAGCAGGTCGGAGGTCGGCGCGATAGATGAGGTCAAACCAGTCGTCGGGGCAACTCAGGATATGCGTCAGGCAACGATCGTGGACCGCCGCATGCGGAACTTCCAAAAGGATATCGAACAACATGTCGGTTCACCGGAAGCGATCGGCGCGGACATTTATGACGACGTCACCGTCCTGGTTCTTCTGTTCACCGATCCGATCGCCCTGGCTGAACTTCTGGGTGAGGACAACCCGACAACCGCCGTCGATCGTCTGATTCGACAGCTCGAATCACTCGCTTCTGAAAGCGGTGTCGGCTACATGAAATTCATGAGTGACCAGTTGGTGTGCGCTGCGGGCTTACGCGACGAAACCGGTGATCACGCTCACACCATCGCCGAGCTGGCCCTCAAAATCCAGGACATCTGTCTGCACCTGTATGCTGACCTGACCCACCGCCTCGACTTCAGGATCGGGATTGACACCGGTGCGGTTATCGGCAGCGCAGTGGGACGGGAGTTCAAGAACTACAACCTTTGGGGGGAGGCTGTCAGGATCGCCGGCACGATGGCCGAATCCGGTTCGGTCGGGGAAATTCACCTTAGTGAAAGCACCTATCGGCGGCTTCAGACCGAGTATTTGTTCAAGGCGCGGGGAAGCTACTTTCTGCCCGCTGTCGGCGAACTGTCGACGTATATACTCACGGGACACTTATGACAGCTGCAGCGAAAACGCCGGTCGTCAAAAAGATGCCGCAGGCACGGCAGCGCCGTCCGGTTCGAGGAGTACTGGCCGCGATCGGTGAGGGGGCCATCGGCTTGCTGCGGCCGCTCATCGAGTTGAGCAGCCTGGCGGTGGCGGTGCTCTGGCAAGGCTGCCGGCCGTTGAACTGGCGCCGGACATCGGTGAAAGAATTCATGCGCCAGTGTGACCTGGTCGGTATCGGCTCTCTGTCATTCATCCTGTTGAGTGGCTTGCTCATCGGTTTGGCGATGGTTTTTCAGGTCCTTTTTTGGTTGAAATTCTTGGGCCAGGTCAGTTTAGCCGGCAAGATCATCGTTCTGGGTCTGGTACGCGAGATCGCTCCGCTACTGGTCGCGCTGATCGCTATCGGCCGCAGCGGTTCGGTCAACATGGTCGAACTCGGTCACATGCGCACCAGTGGACAGCTCCGTATGCTCGAGGCTCAGGGCATCGACCCTTTTCTTTTCCTCATCGTACCGCGCTGCCTGGCGACGGCCCTCTCTATGTTCTGCCTGACCGTCGTCTTCACCCTGGTGGCCTTGGCCACCGGTTACCTGGTTGGGCGAGTCGTTCTGTCAACCGATACGACCGTCATCGAATTCATTAACAATGTCCTGGGTGCCATGGGCGTGGGCGAGTATGCGATCATAGCCCTCAAACCGCTGATAGCCGGATTGCTCATTACGCTGATCACCTGTACCACGGGGCTGTCCGTTGGTGGTCCGGCCGGACAGTTGGCGGAAGCGCTGCCGCGGGGGTTTGTCAAATCCGTGCTGGTCGTTTTTTTGGTTTCAGGAACACTCACACTGTTGTTTTAAATCCTAAATGATCGAAACTGTTGAAGGCCGCCGAACCGTTTTGAAGGTTGATCGCGTGACCCTGTTTCTCGACGGGGAAGACGGCGGGGATTATACGACGGCCCATTTTGCGCTCTACAGCGGACAACTGGCCCTGGTCCGTCTCGAAAACCTGCGCCAGGCCGCTTCTTTCGCGGACCTGTTCTCCGGTCTGACGCCGCCTTTTGACGGCAACGTTTTCTTCTTCGGCCGGGATTGGCAGACGGCACCGGCGGACACGCTCAACGCGATGCGAGGCAGAATCGGCCGGGTGTTCTCATCGGGCAGCTGGTTGGAAGGCTTCAGTCTTATCGAAAACATTTTGATGCCCCAACTCCACCACACCCGCAGGCCGATCCCGGAGCTCAGGCAGGAAGCTGCGCAGCTGGCTGAGCAGTTCAGCCTCCCGGGGCTTCCGCTCGGCCAACCGGAAAAATACAGCCGGGCGGATCTTCAGCGCTCGGCCTGTGTTCGCGCCTTTCTGGGCACACCCTCTCTCTTGCTGCTGGAGGATCCGACTTTTGGTGTGTACCCGCGCATTATGACGGCCCTGGTCAACGCCATCCGCCGGGCGCGCAATAAAGGCGCTGCGGTTCTCTGGATGACCCTCTCGGACGAAGTCTGGGGCGATAATTCGATACCGGCCGACCGCTTGTTCAGTGTATCCGGCCGAAAACTGACGGAGGTAAAGCGACAAAAATGAATGGCCGAAAATCACCATTCCGTTACACCAACGAAGCCGTCGGGGCTTTAGTGCTTCTATCGGTCATCGTATTTATCGCCGCCGTGCTTCAGAGCGGGCGTCTGCAGAATTGGTTCGACCCCGGGGTGAAGCTCAAGGTCATACTACCCAAAGAGGGATTGTTCGGTCTATCCGCTGGGGCCGAGGTGGAAATACTCGGCACTGCGGCCGGCCAAGTGAGCCAGATCGTTGTCGACCCCGACCAGCAGATCCATGCGGTGGTCGACCTCAAGCGCAAAATGAGGGGGTTCGTGCGACGCGATTCACAGGCCATTATTCGAAAAGAGTTCGGCGTGGCCGGTGCGTCGTTTCTTGAAATCACCCGTGGTGAAGGAGAGCCGCTCGACTGGGAGTATGCGGTCGTCAACGCCGTCGCCGAACGCGCGCCGACCGAGTCGATGGGTGAGCTGATATCCGATGTGAGGACCAAAGTGATGCCTGTCATCGACGATGCTCGCAAGTTGCTGGTCAACCTGAATGCGATCAGCGGTAAAATTGCAAGCGGGGAGGGGGCCATCGGACGGTTGCTGGTAGAGGACCGCATGGTCCGGGAGGTGGAGATGCTGCTGACCCAGGTCAACACGGACATTCGGCGACTTGCACCCATACTGGAAGCTTTGCAGACAACGGTTGGCAATGTTTCCGCCTTGACGACCCGCATTGCCGAGCAATCCGGCGAGCTGCCGCAAATGACCCGTGATGCGGGGCAGTTGCTGGCATCGCTGCAGTCCGTGATGCAGGATTTGAGCCGCACCACTCCGCACCTGCCGAAGATGATCGCAAATGTCAGTGACGCCACCGCAGATGTTCCGGTTCTGCTGGGTCAGACCCAACAGGTGCTTTACGAACTCGAGCTGCTTCTGCAGCAACTGAGGTCGAACTGGTTGCTGGGCGGCGGCGGCAGTGAACCGCCCCGGAATGGCCGTATCCCCACGCTGGAGGTGACCCCTTGACCAAGACGACTCGGCCAAGTAAAAACAGGTGGATGCTCGGTTTGTGCGCGGCGGTATGCCTCTTTATTTGGACCGGATGCGGGGGATCGAGACAGGTCAAGGCGGACATGCCGGGCAGTGACCGCGAGTTCGACCGGAATAGCCGGATGGCCCGTATGGCCTTCGAGAACGGACAAATCTCCCAGGCAATCGAGGGATACAAAAGGGCCCTTGCGCGGGCTTACATTACCGACGATCTAAATGCGATCGTGGATACGCGTTACAATCTGGCGGTTTGCCACTTGCGTCAGGGGAATTACCCGGCTACATTAGAAAATGGTGAAAGAGCACAGGAAGAACTGCTGACCGCCGGCCGTCCCGTCTCGGCTGATTTGCTCCTGGTGCAGGCCGTGGCCCTCTACCACAATGGAACCCCCGGCCGGGCTTGGCAAATCAGCGAAGAAATTCTGTCCGTGAAGCCGGCACCCTCGCCCGAGACGCTTTCCCGGACCCATTTCCTGCGCGGGCGGATGGCGGCGGACCGGGGTGATATGGAGCAACTGCGCCTCGAGATAACCGCCCTGGGTGAACCGTCGGTTCCCGGTCTTCAGGCCGATCGTTTGGAGCTGATCGGCCGCCTGGCGATGCTCGACGGCCGATGGGACGATGCCGTGACAGCCTTGGACCAAGCGGCGAGCATGAGAGCCGTGAACCGGAACTACCGCTCGATGGCAACCGTCCTGGCAACCGCGGCGCAGGCCTGCGAGCGGGCGCAGCGTCCCGAGGATGCGGCTTATCGCTACCTGAGGGCGGCGCGCAGCGCAGCCCTTAGCGGTGAAACTGAACGGGCGACAGTTTGGCTTCAGGAGAGCGTGCGCTTAGCCGACCTGGCGGGTGCGGAATCGCTTCTCCAAGAAGCCCGCCGCTTTCAGGCCTTACTAACACAGGAATCGTCGCGTCAGTAATGTGAAGTTAAATACCGTGTTTCGAATGATGACAATTTCGGCAAAACACACACATGAACAATAAATCGCATTCCCGCAAGCTGTTAATGGCACTCCTTTTTATTTTGGGAGCATTGTCAGCAATTGTGCCTCCACCGGCATTTGCCCGAACAGAAAGTAAAAAGCTCAACATATTATTCGTTTCTTCCTTTACAAAAAATATTCCAGCCCAAGCCTTTTTTGAATCAGGTTTGGATGAGGCGCTTGGATTTAACGAGGGCCGGCATAACCTTTTTTTTGAATTTATGGATAGTCCCCGTTTGAGCGAAGAAAAGGTCAAGGGAATATTTGCCAAGTATTTAGAGGAAAAATATCAGGGCGTTGAATTTGATTTTGTGGTGGTATGGGGTACCATTGCCTCGAATTTTTTGTCGAGTAATAACTCGCTATTCGCGAATGCCCATCGCGTATATGTCGAACCGGCGGGGGCGGAACTATTTAAAGGAAGGAAGCCATCTGAAAAAGAATCAATTATAGGCCTTGAAAATGATTATCAGACGGCCCTTCAAGAAGTTTTGATGTTGGAGCACCCGAAGAAAATTTACGCTATCGGTACAGCGACGGACTCTGAGGCACAAAACCGATTAAGGCTTTTTAAGAATTCGTTAACCGGTGAAGCATCGAAATTAGAGGTTGAATACCTGGTCGACCAAACGCTCGAGCAGGTTGCTACAAAACTGGAAGGTCTTTCAAGAAAGGATACGGTGGCGTTTTATTTGCTCATGTTTTCCGACGGGGAAGGCACGAGTATGACGCCTTACACAGTGGTGAATCAACTCGCATCCCGATCTGCCGTGCCTATTTACAGCTATTATGACAGCTTAATGGGCAGCGGCATTGTGGGCGGTTATGTATTGAGTTTTGAAAAGATCGGATTCAACCTGGGGCAGACAATCCTTTCACTCAGTGAAGGCAAAAGCATGAGTGCGTTTTCCCCAATGCGCCATGTTTACGATTGGAACGCCATACAGCGTTGGAAAATTGCTGAAAGCAAACTTCCTGAGGGTGCCATTATCCTCAATCATCCGCCGGACATATTCGCGCAATACCGATGGCATATCCTGGCAGGGGTGACTTTAATCATTGTCCTTTCCTCATTATCTCTTTTTCTATTTAAAGCGCTTTCGAGAAGCAAGTATGCGGAGGCGGCTCTCTCCCGCAGAGAAGCCAATCTCAACAGTGCCCTGCAGGTCGCACGCAACGGAGGGTTCATTTTCGACAATTCAAAAGATTCGGTGACAAGGTCCGAGGGGACCAAAGAGGTTTTCGGCGTGCCGGCCGAGTCGAAACTCAGTTACAGGGCCTTTTTGCAGATCGTCCACCCGGATGACCGCGAATACATGGATGCGATGTGGCAGGCCGCCCTGAAGGGGGTTCCCTTCGACATCGAATACCGCGTCATCGTCGACGAAAAAACGAAGTGGATACGGTCGAGGGTCGAGGTCGAATTCGACTCGAAGGGCCTTCTGATCGTCGCGAAGGGGATCGTTCAGGACGTCTCCGAACGGAAAAAGTCCGAAGAGGAGGCGGCGCGGCTGCGGCGAGACCTGGCTCACGTGACACGGGTTGCAACGATAGGAGAACTCGGCCATAACATCGCCCATGAGGTCAACCAGCCGTTGGCGGCGATTGCCGCGAACGCCGAGGCGGTCATGCGCCTGCTGAAGGAGACGGAGCCCGACCTCGAAGAGGTCCGTGAAGCCCTCGGCGATATCGTGTCGGACCAGAAGCGGGCCAGCGAGGTGGTCCAGCGCATTCGCACCCTGGTAAAAAAAGACCGCTCGGTTCATGCGCCGGTAGACCTCAACAGCGTGGCCCAAGACGCGATCAGGGTGGTCCAGGGCGATGCGGCGGCGCGAGATGCCCGTATTCTATTGAATCTGGATGCCGGTCTGCCGCAGGTGTGGGGGGACAAGGTGCAGTTGCAGCAGGTGGTGATCAATCTGCTCGTTAACGCGCTGGATGCCATGGACTGCGAAGCGACTAAGCCTTACCGGATAACGGTCAAAACCGTGGGTGAGAGTGCGGGCGGTGCAACGCTTTCGGTATCGGACACCGGTGTGGGGATCGATGCCGGAACCGCCGGACGACTGTTCGAACCCTTTTTCACCACCAAATCCCGAGGGATGGGCCTGGGGCTCTCCATCAGCCGTTCGATCGTCGAGGCGCATGGTGGAACGATTCGGGCCGCCGCCAATGACGACCGCGGAGCAACCTTCTGTCTCGACCTGCCGATCGTTGCACCGGAATGCGTGGATGGTCACCCAACGTCGTGTCCCAGGATCAGGTCATAGAAAAACCCGTTCGATCACCGGGAGTGGTTTTAAAACCACTTTTAAGCTGCTTCGTCATGGTGGGGGATCAACCGTCTTAGTTCTGCACCCTGCGAAGTGAATCCGAGTGTGACGGTTTCATTGTGGCGACGACCCTTCGATCCGATACGCACGCAAGCGGCGTGTGAGGTCATACGGCCGACGGGCTATCATGAAATAACTCCTGCCTACTCACAGCAGAGATCCAGATCGCCTGATCTGCTGCTTTGAAACTGGAGAGTAGCGATGGTATTTCGAGGCTGGTGGATCATCAGTTCTTACCTGAATTGCCGAAGAACCTAAATAAATAATTGACGCAATGCTTTTGATACTCCTCAAAGCCTCCATCGCAGCACTTATCTTTGCCATCGGAATGACGGCTACCACAGAGGACATTGTCTACCTTTGGCGACGACCCGCTCTGCTGCTAAAGTCGATCATCGCAATGTACATTGTCATGCCGGCGGTGGCCGTCCTTATGGCGTGGACCCTCGACCTGCCGCCGAGAACCGAGTTGGCGTTGGTGGTTCTGGCCATTTGCGCCGGGGCTCCCCTGCTGCCGAAAAAGCTCATCAAATTCGGTGGTGATCCTTCTTATGTTTTCAGCCTGATCGTGACGACCTCGCTCCTTGCGATCGTCACCGTGCCCGCATCACTTCACTTCCTGGCCGAGATCATCTCTTTCGACACCTCGGCCGTGACCCCTTCACAAGTCGCCCGTATCATTCTGAAGA
>JARFQH010000308.1 GCA_029287875.1 Desulfobacteraceae bacterium
TGGTGCCCGGGGCCGGAATTGAACCGGCACGGCACTATGTGCCGAGGGATTTTAAGTCCCTTGCGTCTACCTGTTCCGCCACCCGGGCGGCAATGAAAAATAGGACCAAATCGAAAATACGCGGATGGACACCAGGTACCCTATACCGGTTCGGATTGCAAGCAAAAATGGCCCGCCGCACCTGAATATCGTAAGGACAAAGGCCCACAAACAGGCTGTTTAAGAGGTTCGTGGGATCAGCCTAAAAGCATCCAGCACACTGTGACACCGGCAGGCCGTACCCAGCAGTACCGGTCCGCGGCAGGCTTCGACCTTCCGGAGGGCGTCGAGAAGATCGCCGGGGCTGTAACCGCCTACACCCGGCGACAATTGGCGACTGCGGACGATCACCGGGGTCATTTGGTGGGGGTCCACTGCCGTCAGTTCCTTGTAGAGGTCTATCGGCCGCGGTTTGCCGGTGACGAAACAAAGATCGGCGGGTTCCGGGCAGTTGTTCGGGCAGATGAAGTCGGCCACGCTGGTGTAAACCCTGCCGCCCTCACCTTTAAAGACGCATCCAAGCTTTTGGGTCAGGGCTTCCGGAACCGTCAGTTTTTCTACCCGATAAGCCGGTGAAAGCCGCTTGCAGAGCCACTCAAAAGCCAAGTGGACCGGAACGGCCGCCACGATCCAGTCGGGTTCCTCGGAAACAGTCAGATGTTCTGCCAGGTACGCCGCACCATCCGCGGCCACGACGGCGGTCGCCATCCCCTCGACATGTTGCAGAGCTCGCTGATCCTGGTCGACGACGATGATTGAGGCCTCAGAATATTTCAGGCGCAGCCTTACGGCGGCTTTCTCACCGAATTGACCGGCCCCTATAATCCAGACCGTTTTCATGGTTGTCTCCGTTTGAATGAATCTCCCCGCAGCAAGCTGCAGGGTATCAAAGCTGTTTGATTTTATCCCCTCACCCTAACCCTCTACCAAGGGAGAGGGAATCTGTGGTGAGCCTGCAGCGAGCTACAGGGAATTATCAAGTTAAAATCAGCAACGAATAATCCATTTCGCCCAAACATGGATGAAAACCGAAATTTGAGATTATATCTTTGTCCGATGTTTTCGCATCATTGTCAAACCCGGCCGCATTTGTTAAGAGTGACCGTATGCCGAAAACCGACACCGACCCGCGTTTGATATTGGCTTCCAAGTCCCCGCGGCGCCGGTACCTGCTGAAGCAGGCCGGTCTTTCATTCACGGTTATCCCGGGCAACTTCGACGAGAGCACGGTACCGATGGCCTCACCTCCGGAGTATGTCAGGAAGTTAGCCGAGGCCAAGGCGATCGACATCGCACGACAATATCCGAACAGTTGGGTTATCGGTGCCGATACGATGGTTTCGATCGGCGATCGCATCCTCGGCAAACCGGTCTCGGATAACGACGCCCGTGACATGTTGCAGCGCTTGAGCGATCGGATCCACCAAGTGTACACCGGTTACTGCATTTGCCACCGGTCTGAAACCCGTCTTTATTCGGACACGGTCAAGACAGACGTACGCTTCAAGGCCCTGACCGCTGACGAAATCGCCTGGTACATCCAAACCCGCGAGCCCTTCGACAAAGCCGGGGCCTATGCGATCCAAGGTCTCGGAACGTTTCTGGTCAAAAGCATCAACGGTTCCTACACCAATGTGGTTGGCCTGCCGATCTGCGAGGTGATCGAGTTTTTGATCAGAGAGAAGGTCATATCTTATTAATTTTAATGCAAGATTAAGGGACACCATCGGAACAGCAACCATGATCACAGGAAACCTCACCCGGGTTCGTCGACGAATCGAACAGGCTGCCGCACGCTGCGGACGAGATCCGGCAAGCGTTCGTTTGCTGGCCGTCAGCAAGACCATCTCGGCCGAAAGCGTCAAAGAGGCCATCGATGCCGGCATTCGCCTGCTGGGGGAAAACTACATTCAGGAGGCCCGCGAAAAAATCGACGCCCTTATGGGGAATCTGGCCTCGTGGCACTTCATCGGACATCTCCAGACCAACAAGGCCCGGTTCGCGGTGGAACTCTTCGACCTGATCCACTCGGTCGATTCCCTCAAATTGGCCCGTGAACTGGACAAACAGGCTCGGCGGCAGAACAAGGTTCAACCGATCCTGATCCAGGTCAACATTGCCGAAGAAAAATCGAAATCCGGCATCACGGAACAGGCGGCCCCGCAGCTGATCCGCGAGGTCAGCCGCTGCGAAAACCTTTCTGTCAGGGGACTCATGACAATGCCTCCTTTTTTCAACGCTCCCGAAAAAGTGCGGCCCTATTTCAAGGCTCTGCGGCAACTGGCCAGCCGCATCGCGGCCATGAACATCGACGGGGTGACGATGATGGAGCTATCCATGGGAATGACCGGTGATTTTGAAGTGGCCGTCGAAGAAGGAGCCACAATCGTGCGCGTCGGAACCGCCATCTTCGGAGAGAGACAGTGAAACTTCTGCTTCATGTCTGCTGCGGACCGTGCGCCATATACCCGTTACGGGTCCTGCGCCAAGACGCGGCATCGGTCATCGGCTTTTTCTACCGACACAACATCCAACCTTACTCGGAATGTCTCCGGCGCCAGGAGACACTTAAGGACTATGCCGAGCAGGTCGACCTGAAGGTCATTTACCAGGGGGGGTACAATCTCGAAGGATTTCTGCGCAATGTGGCCTACCGCGAAGCCAACCGCTGCACCTATTGCTATCATGACCGGCTGAACAGCACCGCCTTGATGGCCCGGCACGGCAAGTTCGACGGCTTCAGCACGACGCTGCTCTACAGTAAGTTCCAGAAACACGAGACGATCAAATCAATCGGCGAGGCCGTGGGCCGGTCGGTCGGCGTGCCCTTTTACTACCGCGATTTTCGTCCGGGATGGAAAGAGGGCGTCGACGAATCCAAACGGCTTGGCCTGTATCGCCAGCAATATTGCGGGTGCGTTTACAGCGAAAAAGAAAGATTTTACAAGTAGCCTTGAGGTCACTTGATAGATGTTTTCAAACTTCATTTACTTCATCATCGTTCTGCTGATATACGCCACCTACCAGCCGGCGGCGGAAACCAATTTCACGCCGATCGACACGGCGCTGCTCTTTGCCGCGCTGCACGTCTTGTTCATCACCTATAACAGGTCCCTTTTTCAGAGTCTCCAGCGCCGGGTGACGAGGGAAAGTTTTACACGCCTCGATGACCGGTTCAACAACCTTCTCACGCGCCAGTCGATCCTGTCCATCGCCCTTTTCGCAATCGACGTTTACGGATTGAGCCTGCCGTCGTTTTTCATCTCTTTGCCGCTATTTTCGAGAATGCCGACCCTGCTGGCCCTGGTCTTTCTGGCGCTGTTCGTTTCCTATCTGGCCGTCGTCTGGGCATTCGCCTTCGATGCCCACCGGCGCCTGTATGGATCGGATATCTCCCGGTCGGCCTACGTCTGGTCCCAAATCTCTTTTTCGGTACCCGTACTGCTGCCCTGGCTGGTGCTCTCGGCCATCACCGATCTGATCAACGCCCTGCCCTTTGAGTGGCTCAAAAACCAGCTGGCGACCACCACCGGATCGGTCGTCTATTTCATGTTCTTTCTTGTGATCGTGGCGGTTATCGGTCCGGCCATGATTCAGAAATTTTGGCGCTGCCGTCCTCTGGAGGACAGCACGATGCGGCAGCGGATCGAGGCCCTGTGCAAAAAAGCGAATCTCGAATATGCCAACATTCTCTACTGGCCGATATTCGGCGGTCACATGATCACGGCCGGCGTCATGGGCCTGATAAAAAAATTCCGGTATATTCTTGTCACCAGCGCCCTCCTGAGCAGCCTGCAGCCGGCCGAGATCGATGCGGTCATCGCTCATGAGATCGGACACGTCAAACGCTACCACCTGGTGTTCTACCTCGTCTTCTTCGCCGGCTTCATGGTTCTCACCTATGCGACCTACGATCTGATCTTCTACGCCGTCATTTACACTGAGCCAATGTTTCAATTTTTCAGCCGGTTCGGGTTCAACCCGGTGACCCTGACCTCCGTATTTCTGAGCGTGAACATGGTGGTGATCTTTCTTATTTATTTTCGGTTTATATTCGGCTACTTCATGCGCAATTTCGAGCGCCAGGCCGATGGCTATGTCTACACGCTCTTCGATACGGCCCAGCCGCTCATCAGCACACTCGAGAAAATCGCTTACACCAGCGGGCAATCACCGGATCGCCCCAACTGGCACCATTTCAGCATTAGCGAAAGGATCAGCCACCTGGCCCGCTGTGAAATCGATCGCAGTAACATCGATCGGCACGATCGTAAGGTCAGAAACAGCATTCTGGTCTTCGTCAGCAGCATGGTATTGGTGGCCGCTGTCGGCTACAGCCTCAACTTCGGGGAGACCGGTAAACAACTGAGCAGCCACTTCTTCGAAAAAATCATCCTCAGGGAGATCGAAAAGCATCCGCAGAACCCAAACCTTTACAAAGTGCTCGGCGATCTGTACTACGAAACCGGCAATCTCAGCGGGGTTCAGCAAGCCTACGAGGCCTCTCTGAAACTCAGTCCGGAAAATCCTAACGTGCTCAACAATCTGGCCTGGCTGTATGCCACCGCCGAAGACCCGCACTTCCGGAATCCGGTACGGGCACTGGATTTGGCCAAGGCCGCCGCAGGTCTCTTAGAGGAGCCCCACATTCTCGACACGCTGGCGGAATGCTACTTCGTCAACGGTCAGTATGCAAAAGCCCTCGAAACAGCGCAACACGCCCTGCGGTTGGCACGTGAGAATCGCACCTACTATCAGGAGCAAGTGGAGAAGTTCAGAAAAGAGGCGGGACCGTCGGCCTGACACCCCCTCCGCGGGGCAAAAATCCTCAGTGAAACCAAGAACCCTTCAGATTTCGCCGGGTAATCAGCTCCATGTAAAGGATCTCGGGATTCTCCGATAAACACCGCTTAACGGGGAAGTTCGACGCGGTGAAAGGACTCGGCCAGTTCGAAAGGCTCGCCCTCGGCCATTGACCGACAGCGCTGCCGCAGCCAATCCTCGAGGTCGGAAACGCCCAGCTCTCTTACCTGACTCGCATGGCAGCGCAATGCGGCCAGTTTGAGTGCGAAGGTGGCGGTGATATCGGAGCGATAATTGACGTCCTCTGCGGCCCAGAAGAGCAATTCCTGTACTTTATGCGGCTCCAGTCCCTCGGCCAGCATGTCCGGGTAGGCCAGATGGTCCCGGGCGTAGGGAAATACCGCATCCAAAACGACCTGGCCGGCGATGCGGTGGTCGCGATGCCAGACGTACCGCCGGTAAGGATCCGAGGTCACCACGGTGTGCGGTCGGTACTGTCGAATGACCCGCACGATCTGTTCACGAAAGGCGGGCGTGTCCTCCAGCCCCTGGTCGGGCATGCCGAGAAAATCGACTCCTTCCACCCCGAGCAGTCGGGCGGCGGCCATTTGCTCCTTCTCTCGGACTGCGGCCAACTCTTTCGGGGTCAGGTGGCGGTCGGTGGTCCCTTTTTCACCGTGGGTGCACACCACGTAGACCACTTTTTTGCCGGCGCGGGTCCAATTGGCCACCGTTCCGGCCACACCGAACTCGGCGTCGTCCGGGTGAGCCGATATCACCAGCATATCGGTTGACTCCTTATTTTCTTTCATGAAATAGCTCCTATTGCACACACCCCGACATATTCCGCGGCCAGCGCTGCCGCCACCTTCGACCAGCTGAACTGCAGCACCGACGCACGTATATCGGCGGCGGACACGGTTTTCCGGGCTTTATTGGGTAGAAAGGCTTCGATCGCTTCAGCGAACAAACGAGGCGCAGCCTCGGTCACCACCTGCCCGGTACGGCCCTGTTGCAGAATACTCTCCATGGCCCCGACCGGTGTGGCCACCACCGGAGTTCCGCAAGCCAGGGCCTCGAGGCCGACCAGACCGAAGCTTTCATAGAGAGACGGCACGACCAGCACGTCGGCGGCGCTGTAATACGCCGGCAGTCGATCTTGAACGATCCTTCCGGCAAACGTCACGGCATCCTGCAACCCGAGGTCACTGGCCTGTTTTTGCAGGCGTCGTGTTGCGGGGGACGCCAGGCCGTCACCACCGACAAGCACCAGCCGCAGCGAATCCCTCCGCCGCAAATAAATCATCGCCTTTATCAGACTATCGATGCCCTTCACCGAATCGAACCGGCCGACGAACAGGACGATCGGGTGATCGGATGCGAACCCGAGTCGACGTCGTGCCACTGCCGTGTCCAGCGGGCGGAACAGGTTCAGATCGACACCGCAGGGGACGACACCGATTTTATCCGACACGGCATCGTAGAGGCGAATCAGCTGCACCTTGTCTTTCGGTGTCGTGGAGAGAACCCGTTCACAAGTTGCTGCGAGATTCTTCTCCGTGGCGATGCGCAGCAGCGGCTCGGACTCCCCTACTCCGATGCTGTTTTTAACGGCACCCAGTGTATGAAAGGTGATGATATGCGGCCGTCGCCAACTCTCCCGGACCATCTCCCCCAGCGAACCGGACAACCAGTAATGGCTGTGAATCAGGTCATAGTCGAGAAAATGACGGTTTCGAAACGACTCCAGCGCCCTGTGGAAATCCGCTATATGCCGGTGGAGCGCTTCCTTGGGGACATTTCTCCCGTTTCCGGTGCTCAGGTGAACGAGCCGCACGTTTTCAGTTAGTGCGATGACGGGGTCGCCGACTTCAGCGGTCCGCCGGGTGAATATGTCCACCTTGTGGCCCATTCGCCCCAGCTCCCTGGCGGCCTCCCGGATATAGACGCTCATGCCGCCGGTATCCCTGGTGCCCAGGGGGCCAAGCGGGCTGGAGTGGATACTGAGCATTGCAATCCTGAGAGACGTCATCTGCATTTAACCCAAATCCATTTGGCCGGCGTTCTTAGGGCTCACTCAATGCGACAAGTGATCAGTTCAGCTCGACCCGGCAGCGGTAAAGCGGCAGCGGCCGCCCGCCAAGGCGCTGCTTGTAGGCCTCATCGCCTTTTAAGAAGTCGTAGGTCCTCAGGCCGGATTCGATCGCGTCTCGGATGCTGAAAACCTTGCTGAGAAGACCCACGCTCAAAGCCGCGAAAAGCTCATTGTAGGCATTGTTGTAAAGGTAGCGGCAAGACCGGTAATCGAAACAGATAACCGCGGCCGCGGGTTCCGATTCGATGTCGACGGTGAAGAGTTTGAAAATGTCAATTTCAATTAGGGCTTCGGCCATCATTTGAAAAAATGTGCTCATGTCGGCCGTCATGAAAGCGGCCTTGTCGGGACGATTTTTCTTGAACAGCCTCACGAAGGTGTCCATTGCCTTGGCGACTTCGACCGGCTTTTCGGCGATGCGGAGCTCGGGAGCCGCGGCTTCCCGCAGCCGCCTGAATTTGCGCCGAATTTCGTGCCGCTCTTTGCCGCTCAAGTGCTGCAGGTAGGCATCCCAGGTCTTCGGCAGATCCACCACCATGGCGACGTCCTGCGGGTCGGCAAAAAACCGGCAGCCCAGTTGCGCCGCCATATCGGCCAAAACACGGATGACCGCCGAGTCGGCTCTGACGGCATCGAGCACCAGATGAACTATTCCCTGCCCGCGAAGGTCTCTGACGAGGGCAGTGAAAAACGTCGCTTCCTGGCCGGGGGTAACGACAAAGTCAAGGTAATCACAGATGGCGGCATCCCCCATAAAAAAAGCCGTTTGACCGCGGATCATCAGCGGCGCGATACCGATGACCGCGTTGCGCTTTCTCACCGAGCGCAGAAACGGCGTCATCTCCTTTCCGAAACAGCGCCACCAGGCATTCAACCAGGCCGGCAACACGAAAAGACAGTCCCAGTCGAGGCGCTGGCTTGGGTCGGACCACAAATCGGCCAGGCTCGTCAGGCTCTCTTCCGTGACGGTATAAGTCGGATGCAGGGAACTCGGCATCTTGAAATCAGGCCGCTTGGGTGTCATCGGATTATCTATAGGCTTTACGGCAAGGTCACGGACCGGCCGCTGCGCACGGCCTCGGCCAGCGCGTCCAGGACCGTCAGGTTAGCCACGCTATCGGTGACTGGATACGCCGGTACAAACGCTCCTCGGACAGCATCGGCAAAGTGTTCCACCATCAGCCGATATTCATCCGCGCCCGGGATAACGATTTTCTCTCCGGTTTCATCGGTTTTCCCGCGCAGCCGAAATACGGCCTCCTTTTCCCATGGTATGAAGGCATCATGGGGCAGGTCGATGGCGCCCTCATTTCCGATGACGCTGTAAGTCTGCTGCAGAGCCGATACGAAACTCACCTCCAGGCTGGCCAGGCCGCCGCCGTCAAAGGCAAGACTGCCGACCAGGTGCACATCGATACCGGCGGCGTTGAATTTGGCTTGCCCCTGAACCTGCAGCGGTTCGCCATCGAAAAGCCAGCGCGCCAGGCTGACGCCGTAACAGCCGACATCCAGCAGCGCTCCGCCGCCGGTCGCCGGGTTGAGCCGGAAGTTGTCGCCGCTGCGCATCAGCTCGTCTTCAATGCGGAAGCAAAAAGCCGTCCGCACCAGACGCAAGGTGCCGATGGCACCGTCCCTGACCATCTGTCGGATACGGCGGCTGCGCGGATGGAAGCGGTACATCAGGGCTTCCATCAGCGGCAACCCCGCTGCCGCGGCCGCACGCGACATTTCATCGGCCTCCGCGGCGCTGCAGGCCAACGGTTTTTCGCACAGAACCGGTTTGCCGGCGGCAAGGGCTGCGAGCGTCCACGGCCGATGCAAATGATTCGGCAGGGGGACATAGACCGCATCGATCCCGGGGTCATTCAAGAGGTCTGCGTAGCTGTCGTACAGACGGGAAATCCCGTTTTTTTGGACGACCTCGCGCGCGGTTTCCGGTGAGCGGGTGGCCAACGCGACGACAATTCCGTTGCGGGACTTTTGAATGGCCGGAATCACACAGACGCGGGCGATGGTGGCATTGCCCAGGACACCCCAGCGAACGCGCTCATTCATCCACTACCTCCGGCCGCCCCCCGGCCGCAGCCGACCGTTTGGCCGCCTCCAGAATCGCCACCACCCGCACCGAATCCGTCAGTGGCGCCACCAGCGGTTCGCCCGTAATCAGGTGGTCGGCCAGGTTTTGATGAAAAAGATAATGCTGCCGGACGGGTTGCGCCAGTTTTTGGGGAACGATTTGGCCGGAAGCATGCCGGCGGTAGAGTGTCAGATCCGGTGTCATTTCGGTGGCCGGGATGTCGTGCCGGTGAAAATAGAGCACCGGATCAACGCTGTAGGTGGCGATATCCTGCCATTGACCCAGGATGGCCCCTTCAGTTCCCAACAGGTACCACTTGGGCTTGCGCACGGCTGCAATGTCCGAATGCACGAATTCGGCCTCCTTGCCCCCGTCGAATCGAATATGAATCCGCTCCTGGTCGGCGTTGGTGACATCATGCCAGACGCGTTTGTGGCTGGTGCTGCTGACCGCCACCGCTTTTTCCGGCATCAGACTCACGACCCAGTCGAGGTAGTGAGCCCCCCAGTCGTAAGCCGTTCCGCCCGAAATCGGCGCATGCGAGTGCCAGTATCCGCAGGGGTGGGAAAACCCGCCCACGAAGGTCTCGAGGTAAAAGAGGTCGCCGATGAGCCTCTCGGAAAGGGCGTGTCTGATGGCCAGGTAGTCGACGTCCCAACGGCGGTTTTGATGACAGCTCAGGTGGAGCCCACCGGTCTCGGCCGCACTGACCATGGCGTGCGTCTCGTCCCGGCTCAAGGCCAGCGGTTTTTCACACACCACATGTTTGCCGGCGGTCATCATCTGTAGCGCCAGGTCGGCATGGGTGTTGGGCGCTGTGGCCACGATCACCAGGTCGACCGCCGGATCGTCGGCCAGGGTCTCGGCCGTCGTATGGGTTTTGAGGTCGACAAAGTCCTGCCCGGCCTGCTCCAAGCGTCCCGGATTCACGTCGCAGACCGCACGCAACGCCAGTCCAGTCGTGTTTTGCACTCCCTGACCGTGATACCGCCCGACAGACGGGGCGTAACCGAGGATACCGACCCCCAGAGTCCGATCGGGTTCGGTCCGTCCGGTCAAGTAGCGAATCAATCGGTAGAGGACCTGCTGCAAGAATGGATTGTCATACGCCTGAAGGGTGGTGGCGGCCACTTTGCCCTTTCCCAGCGGCCGGCACACCAGAACCGGATTGTGGCGATACTGCCAGTCGGCGTAGAGGAGGATCTCGGTGTCCACGGCGGTAATATCCATGGGACGATGCACGCTTTTCAGGTAAACGGCATCCGGCAGGCGCACCGCCAGCGGGTGTTTCGGGTTGCGGAAAAGAACCCGCAGCTCGGCTGCGGGTCCGGGGCGGCCGCAGCGCACCCCCAGTAACTCCGTCAGGGGCTTGCCGTCGGCCGGATTCAATAGCAGCCAGCCGCCGCCGGCCTTAACAAAATCCGTCAACGATTCCGGTGGTTCCGTTTCTCCAGTCCCTGCAGCGGTCACCACCGCATCGACGTCTCCCAGATCCCGCGGCACCTTCGGCATCACCGTCAGGTGCACATGCGGCATGTTGTTCAGATACGTCAGCAGCGGCGCGCAGGCGGCCTCATCTTCAGCCGCCACCAGCACCGAAAAAGAAGATTGAACGAGCATGGCCTAACCCCTTTAAAATCATGTCTCGGAAGCGGCCGCCAGGCGCCAACGGACCCCCTCATGGGCATCTTCGACGATGACGCCGGCGCGCAGAAGACAGTCGCGGACCGCATCGGCAGCCTCCCATTGTTCGTTGTGGCGGAAGGTCGTCCGTAATGACAAGAGTTCCTCGACCAACGGCGCGATGCAGGCGGCACTCTCAGGCGGTTCCGATTCCAGGGCCGGTCCGAGCAGAACGATCAGATCCCGCAAAACTTCCCGCCCCTGTGAGATGAACTCTTCGTTCTCAAGATCCAATTGGGCCTGCCAGAGCATTCGGTCCAGTTCCAACAGGGCATTGACGATGGCCTTCGGATCTCGGCGCTGGAGTCCGTCGAGAAAAGACGCTCGCAGCATATGGATGGTATCCCAGAAGGAAGGCGGCGGCGCTTCGCCGGCTTCCGACGGCCTTTGCGTAGATGGAGTGGGCTGCGGTGACCGCTTTGATGCACCCGCTCGTCCCCGCAGCATGTCGATCGAAAAACGATCCCCTTTTTCGAAAATCTTTTCACCGTCGACGCTGCGCAACACCGCCCGGCCGATGCCGGCTATGCGGGCTTCCCCAGTTTCGAGGTCGATGATGCAGGCGGTGTGTTCGTCGAGGCCGAAGATCGACACCTCTTCCGGCAACAGCGCTGCCAACTTGTCGAAGCGGGGTTTGCCCATGAAACAGAAGCGGGTGTCGTGCGTACCGCCTTCGGCGT
>JARFQH010000316.1 GCA_029287875.1 Desulfobacteraceae bacterium
TTCGGAAACGATTTTGACCAAATTGCCTCCCAATTAGAAAGAAGTTTCGAGGACATGTTTCGGCCTGTGAAGCCGATGTTCGCCTCCTCGGAGTGCAACTGGACGCCTCAAATGGACATCTATGAAACGCCTGAAGAGATCATTGTTCTGGCCGAGGTGGCAGGTGTTGAAAAAGACAACCTCGATGTCGAGATCAACAGTCGGGCCATCCATATTCAGGGCCGCCGTAATCCGATGCCGCGGACTGAAAAAGCCACCTACAGGCTGGCCGAAATTCAATACGGACGCTTCGAACGGATACTCTACCTCCCGGTCCCCATAGATACCGAGGTGATTTCATCTTCCTATAACAACGGCTTTCTGCAAATTCGCCTGGTAAAATTGATGCGGGACACAACTCACACAATACCGATCGAAGAGGGATAAGACGCCGCGCCTTTAAATTGAGGCGACAGACATCCTCACGATCGGCTCATCGCCGCTTCCGGAGACAAAAAGACCGGAGCGAACCCCATCTGCAGAAATCGTTCGAAAATCGCTCCCCTTTTTGCCGTTACCGTCCCTGCCGCTTAGGGTTCGCGAAAAAATATGTTAGTGATTTTGGGCGTTGAGGCGCCCGGCCGACAAGGCGTAAAATCGCAGGAATATCTGGATATTCCGAGATTTTACAACGCAGCCGGACGGGATGTATCGGCGTCCAAAATGGTAAGTTTTTTTTGAGCGTGCCCTTAGGGTTCCCGAAAAAATAAATTGGTGATTTTGGGCGTTGAGACGCCCGCCCGACTCAAAAAGTGGTTGATAAATTTCAGAAAAACGGGTATTTAAATGCAGAGTAGTCGATTGCCTCGTGCGTTGCCCCTTTCGTCTGCAAACACCGACTTGATTCGATACCGGCGGATGCATCAAAGCGACTTTACACAACCAAGAACCGTAAACCGCCTTTTTGGCGCCGGACTGTGTCTGGTCGCCATCCTGTTCTTTTTCACCAGTTGCACGAGCGTCACGCCGCGCCCGCGGGCCGGCACCAAGGCGTCGCAGCCCAAACAGTCAAAACCGTATCAGATCGATGGGGTGTGGTATTACCCGCGAGCCGATGCCGACGGTTTCCGCCAGTCAGGCTTGGCCTCATGGTATGGTGACCCTTTTCATGGCCGCAAGACCGCCAACGGAGAAACCTACAACATGCACGGGATATCGGCCGCCCACAAGACCCTGCCGTTCAATACCGTTGTCAATGTACGCAACCTTGACAACGGCCGAGATATCCGGGTGCGTATCAACGATCGTGGCCCGTTCGTCCGCAACCGGGTTATCGATCTGTCCTATGGAGCTGCCCGACAAATCGGTCTTGTGGGACCCGGAACGGCCCGGGTCGAACTCATCGCACTCGGAGCCGTGACCGATGCCAACGAATCGGTCACGGCGAACCGAACCTATGCACCCGTTGACTACAATTCGGGAAAGTTCACCTTCCAAGTCGGCGCCTTCCGCGACCGCGGCAACGCTGAAAGGCTCAAGCTAAAATTGGGAAGCGCCTACAAGAACGCCCATATCTGCACCTTCGACGCCGGTGACGGCCTGTATTATCGCGTTCGTGTCGGCGATTTCGCCAGCCTGGAGGAAGCCCGCAAAGGCGAAGAAATTCTACTCCGGAACGGATACCCCGCGTTCGTGGTGGCTGAATAGTCCCTGCAATCGTTAGAAAGATCGCAGAAAATATCGCAGGCCATAGGACTGAAAACTGGCGCATCCGATTAAGCCGCAACCAGTGCGGTAGAGAAACGTTCAGCCATTGAAACCCCCCAGTTCAAGTGATAAGGTCGTTTTCCTCGACCGCGACGGGGTCATCAACCGTGACTCCCCGGCTTACATCAAGAGCTGGGCAGAATTCGATTTTCTACCGGGGAGTCTGATGGGCCTGCGGCGGCTGACGGCCGCCGGATTTACCCTTATCATCCTCTCCAACCAATCGGCAGTCAACCGCGGCATACTGAGACTGGAAACCCTACTGGACATGCACCGGAGACTGCGGGCCGACGTCGCCGCGGCGGGCGGGTGCATCACGGACATCTTTTTCTGCCCGCACCGGCCGGAAGAAGGATGCGCCTGCCGTAAACCGCTGCCGGGTCTGCTCCGAAAAGCGTGCAGCCAACACGGGATCAACCCGTCCCAAACTATCATGATCGGTGACAGCGTCAAGGATATCGAATGCGCCCGCAATGCCGGCTGCAGTCAGGCGCTGCTGGTCAAAACCGGCAACGGCCTCAGCGCCGCCGCAACTCTCGAACGCAGGGGCATCCCGGTCGCATATGTGGCCGAAGATCTCCGTGATGCGGCGGATTGGATTCTGAGCCGGATTCCCTGAACGCCGTTCCCGGTATATACGACCCATAGGCGTTTATAGACATTGGACGATCCCATGACCTGTCGCAGCGCCCTTCAAACGGTCACCCTTGAAGGGCACATCGAAAAAGTTTCCTTTCACAACCGGGAAAACCAGTTCACGATTGCGCGGTTTCAGGTCACCGGCACCGATAACCTGATCACCGTGCTCGGCCTCCTGCCCCACCCCCATCCAGGATCCTTGCTGCGCATCACCGGCACCTGGGAAACTCACGCCCGTTATGGTCAACAGCTTCGCATCGTCACCGCGGAAACGGTGCTGCCGGCAACCATCGACGGCATCCGCCAATACTTGGCTTCCGGATTCGTCAAGGGCGTCGGTCCCCGCACCATCGCTCGTCTGGTCAACCATTTCCAGGGGGAAACCCTGGCGGTAATCGAAAACGCGCCTGCCCGCCTGAGTGAGGTGAAAGGTATCGGTCGCCAAACCGCGCAGCGAATCTCCGAGGCCTGGAGGACCGAGCATGCCTTCCGAGGCCTGGTCCGGTTCCTGCAAGAAAACGGTGTCAATACACTCTATGCCGGCCGAATCTTTTCAGCTTACGGCGCCGAATCAATTTCGGTCATTCAAAACGAGCCTTTACGTCTGTCCCACGACTTTCCACGTATCGGCTTCACCATTGCAGATGCCGTCATGCAGCATTCCGGAGTGCCCTTTGACGATCCCCGCCGGGTAGAGTCCTGCATCCTGCATCTGCTGGGCGAAAGCCTCAATGACGGCAACACCTTCGTTCCGGCGACCGACCTTGCAGAGCGTTGCCGACTTGTCTTCAAAATCGACGACGAGTCAATCGCCACCGCCTGCCGCAACCTGGAGGAAGCAGACGAGGTGGTGATAGAGGACCGGCCGGTCGATCCACCGCTGCAGGCCGTTTATCTTGCGGCTCTCCACCGCGCCGAAGGCACCATCGCCGCCCGCATCAAGGCCCTGCTCTCATTTCCGGTCCGCCCGCCCGAAATGGACCGGGACCGCATCGCCGCACAAGTTCTCGCCCGGCTGGCCATCGCGCTCTCTTCAGAGCAGACGGCTGTTATCGCCAATATTTTTACCTTCCGGGTCGCCATCCTCACCGGTGGTCCTGGCACCGGTAAAACCACATTGATCCGCTCGATTACCGCCGTCTTCGAATCTCTCGGAAAACAGATCGTTTTGGCGGCTCCCACAGGAAGGGCTGCCCGGCGACTCGCACAGGTCTCCGGACGCAAGGCGCACACGATCCACCGGCTCTTGGGATACAAACCTGTCGAAGACGGATTCGAGCATAACGCGGACAATCCCCTCCAGGCCGATGTCGTTATCATCGACGAGGCTTCCATGGTCGACACCCTGTTGATGGCCCAGCTACTTCAAGCCGTTCACGTGTCGTCCCGTCTGATTCTGGTCGGGGATGTCTTTCAACTGCCATCCGTCGGAGCGGGCAATGTCCTGGCCGATCTGATCCGCTCACAAGCGATCCGGACCTTCGAGCTGAACGAAATCTTTCGGCAAGACCGCGAGAGTGCCATCATTCTAAATGCCCATCGTGTCCGCAGCGGTACTCAACCGGTAATCGCGCCCTCTGATTTTTCCAGTCACGCTACGGACTTCTACTTTTTCGAAGAGGAACGCCCGGAAGCCGTCCTGGAAACCATCGTCGACCTGTGCCGTCGAGGGGTCCCGAAACATTTTGCCCTCGATCCCATCAACGATATTCAGGTGCTCACACCCATGCACAAGGGAGTTGTGGGCACGATCAATCTCAACCGCGTACTGCAGGAACGCCTGAATCCGCATCCGGAAGGGCTCCGGATCGGGGGACGATCTTTCAAACCGGGCGACAAGGTCATGCACCTGAAGAACAACTACCGTAAAGACGTCTACAACGGGGATAGCGGTATTCTGCGCAACATCGATCAAAAAAAAGAAATCGCGGCCGTCGATTACGACGGCCGTATCGTGGACTACGATTTCACTGAGCTCGAAGAAATCGGCCCGGCCTATGCCGTCACGGTCCACAAGTCCCAGGGGGCCGAATACCCGGCGGTGATCATTCCGATAGTGGTCCAGCATTTTGTCATGCTCCAGCGCAATCTCCTCTATACCGCCATTACCCGCGGCAAGCAGTTGGTCGTTTTGATCGGCACCCGCAAGGCGCTCGACATCGCCTTGCAAAACGACCGCCCCCGTCAGCGACTCTCCGGGCTGACCGATCGGTTGATCCATTGACCGCTTTGACTGTTTGTATTAGATTAACAATTGAAAGGACTAAAAAATATTATTATGCCGCTGAAGAATGCTCAGGAACACCTTTTGTATATTCGATGCGGCGGCCACAGGGAGACACAACTGTATAGACCACGCTGAAACGTCATCTCTTACGTCATCACTTCCATCGACCATTCTCTCTTCTGATCCGGCCAACTACCTCCGCTGACGTCATTCTCTCAGGCACCCAGAGGAAGATCTTCTTTTCACCTCAACCGGCGCAGCCTGTGCGTTTGTTTCTCTTCAGACCGACGCAGACATTACAATCCGGCGCAAGAATAAGCACCTTTGTCGGATTAAACCGCCGGCTACCGCCGTCTCCATTTGCGCTCTTTGTTCTCATTACATGCCGGAACGAACGTGCGGTGTTCAGACGGGAGGTATCAAAATGTATGTTCAGCAAGCAAATTTTTTCTTCGGAACGAGTATGACCTTTGCCAATGAGATCATGAAAACCGCCGAAAGGGAATTTCACCCAACGGGCACAGTCATTTTTAAGGAAGGAGAGACCGCCGAACACTTCTATGTGCTTTTAGAGGGCCGGGTGCTTATCAGCATCGGCGAATCCGGCCACGTCGTCTACATTGTCAGCCATGGCGGCGAAGCATTCGGATGGTCGAGTCTCGTAGGGCGCGAACGGTATTCTGCATCGGCCGAAAGTGTCGAACCGACAACATTAATGTCGTTTAAGCGGGAACGGTTTCATCAGGTTCTGGCAAAAGATCCGGTCAACGGAATGGTTCTTTACAAAGGCCTGGCCAATACGCTTGCGGGACGCCTCCTGGAAACCTACCGCATGATCTCAGGCCTCTCGTTGAGCGGGCAAACGGTTGCGTCCGCCAGCGGGCAATTCATGTCTGACGACCCCGCTCGGTAGGGTCTGCCGGTTGATTTTTCTTTAGGCCGGCGGACGCCAAAACGAGAGCGGTACCGCTTCAGTTCCTCCTCAATCCGGCGATTGAAGGTGGCAGGAATGAACAAATCGACAGTCGATCAGTGGAAGGCCAAAATTATCAGCCCGGAGGAGGTAATCCGCAAAATCAAACCCGGAATGAGCATCTTCATCGGGACCGGCGTGGCCGAGCCACGTACCCTGGTCAGGACCCTGATGAACAGCACTGCCGGCAACCTCAACGATCTGGAACTCATTCAGTTGGTCAGCTTCGGCGACGCCATTTCCTTGGGAAAACTCCGATCTCAACAGTACCGCCTTAAGACCTTTTTTTCCGGCTGGGTCTCCCAGGATGCCATTATGGAGGGGCGGGTCGATTTGATTCCAAGCCGCTTCGCCTGGATTCCGGACCTGATCGAATCCGGTCAAATCCCGGTTCA
>JARFQH010000362.1 GCA_029287875.1 Desulfobacteraceae bacterium
GCAGGGCAATAGCGCTTCGGCCTGCTCGGCGGTGATCTTGCCGGCTTTGACCTGTCCCACCAGGCCGAAACCCATTATGGGGTGGTGTTTTTTACCGTCGATGATGTTGGCCTTCATCGGACCGCCGGTGAGAAGAATGGCCGGGAGATTCAGGCGGCCGGCGGCCATCAGCATGCCGGGGGTGATCTTGTCGCAGTTTGTGACCCCGACCCAGCCGTCCAGGGAGTGGGACAGAACCATTATTTCGACATTGTCGGCTATGTGTTCCCGGCTGGGCAGGCTCAGCCGCATCTCGGCGAACATGGCGACACCGTCGCAAACCCCCGGTACTCCCCACACGAAGGGCACGCCGCCGGCATCCCGGATGCCTCTTTTAACCTCCCGGGTGAGTTCGTTCAGATGAATGTGGCCTGGGATGATGTCGTTGTAGCTGTTGGCTACACCAATAAAGGGCTTGTGGCCTTCGAAATCTTCTTTTTTAAGTCCGGCCGACATGAGCAAAGCCCTGTGGGGCAGGGTTTCAACCGCTTTCTTGAGGATATCAGACCGCATACTGTTGTCCTCCGAAGTCAATCTGGTTTATTGTTGCCAGCTGCCACTTGCTTTGACGAATTTCTTTAATCTTTTGGGCAACCTGTCAAGTACTATTTCTGAATATCCAGATATCCACGCGTTTTCACGCCTTGCCGGCCGGGGGCCTCAACGCCCAAAATAGCCAACTTATTTTTTCGCAAACCCTTAATTGTTGACGAACCGGTGGGGTCTGGGATATGAAATACAGTTTATTTGTCAAAATACACCGATAATCGAGACGTGATGATTCAGCTGATTCGAGGGTTCAAAGACATACTTCCGGGAGAGATCGATATCTGGCAGCAGATCGAAGGCACGGCTTCTGCGCTGTTTGAAGATTTCGGCTTTAAAGAAATTCGTATCCCGGTCATGGAGCGCACGGAATTGTTTGCACGCAGCATTGGCGAAGACACCGATATCGTCGAAAAGGAGATGTACACCTTTCCTGACCGAAAAGGTGACCTGATCACCCTGCGCCCGGAGGCCACGGCCTCGATCGTGCGCGCCTACATTCAGCACCGCATGTATGCCGTCGATTCTGTTCAGAAGTTTTACACCATCGGCCCCATGTTTCGCCGCGAGAGGCCCCAGAAGGGACGCTACCGGCAGTTTTACCAGATCAACGCCGAGGTGTTTGGCGTGGCCTCCCCGCTGATCGACGTGCAGCTGATTTTTATTTTGATGACACTGCTGAACCGGCTTGACGTAACCGATGTTCAGGCTCACATCAATTCCCTCGGCTGCCCGGAATGTAGACCGAACTACCGCCAGGCCCTGGCCGAATTCCTGGTCAAACTCGACGACCGCCTCTGTGCCGATTGTCGCCGCCGGCGCGAGCGCAACCCCTTGAGAGTACTCGACTGCAAGGTGCCTTCCTGCCGTGAGGCGCTGACAGACGCCCCATCGATCCTCGATCACCTTTGCGACGACTGCCGCCAGGATTTCGACACCGTACAGACGGCACTCGACCGGCTCGGGATTGTCTTCTTGACCGACAAACGCCTGGTCAGGGGGCTCGATTACTACACGCGCACCACTTTTGAGATCCAGACCGGCGCTCTCGGTGCTCAGAGCGCGGTCGCCGGCGGCGGCCGCTATGATGGCCTGGTAAAAATGCTCGACGGTCCGGACACGCCGGCAACAGGCTTTGCCATCGGCCTGGACCGGCTGGCCGAAATCGTCGGGCAAAAGAAGGCCGCCGCGGAGAAACCGCCGATCCTGTTTGCGGCGGCTTTAGGCGATGAAGGTCAACAGCAGGCATTTCAGTGGGTCAGCCGCTGGTGCGATCAAGGACTGCGGGCCGAGATGGACTTTGGCGGCCGGAGTCTCAAGAGCCAAATGAAACGAGCCGACAAACTGGGTGCGGCTTATGTCATGATCATCGGCGACAACGAACTGGTCGAGGGCGTCGTCATTCTGCGCAACATGAAGACCGGGGAGCAAGTGCGGATCGCTGTCGAAGAGGTGGTCGAAAAGGTTGGTGAGATCATTTCAGGTTCGTAACATGTTTTTATAGGTGCATATACTTCTGTAACGGCTGAAAGGAGTCGTGAGCATTGACTGACAAACTCGGCAACATGCGCAGGACCCATTCCTGCTGCGAACTGGGCCGGGCCGATGTGGGACAAGAAGTTGTCCTGATGGGCTGGGTGCAGCGCCGGCGGGACCACGGCGGTGTCATTTTCGTCGATTTACGGGACAGGGAGGGGATCACCCAGGTGGTGTTCAACCCGGACCGCAACGAGACCGTACATGCCAAAGCCCACGCCATCCGTAGCGAGTTCGTTCTGGGAGTGCGCGGCATCGTTGAAAGCCGACCGGATGGGATGGTAAATCCTAAGCTGAAAACTGGCGCAATCGAAGTGCTGGTCTCGGAGCTCAAAATCCTTAATTCGGCCCAGACCCCGCCTTTTTTGATCGAAGACGATGTCGAGGTGACCGAAACAGTAAGATTGGCCAACCGGCACAGTGATCTGCGTCGGCCACCCATGCAAAAGAATATCGTTACCCGTCACAGGGCGGCGGTCGCTGTCCGGAAATACTTGAACGCCCGCGGATTTCTGGACATCGAAACCCCGTTTTTGACCCGCAGCACGCCCGAGGGCGCAAGGGATTACCTCGTTCCGAGCCGCGTCAATCCGGGGCAGTTCTACGCGCTGCCACAGTCGCCGCAGCTCTTCAACCCGCTGCTGATGATATCCGGTTTCGACCGTTACTACCAGATTGTACGCTGCTTCAGAGACGAGGACCTGCGGGCGGACCGTCAACCGGAGTTCACTCAGATCGACATCGAAATGTCCTTTATCGGTGAGGATGACGTGATGAATCTCGCCGAGGGCATGATGGTCGATCTCTTTCAGGATGTTCTCGAGGTGACGCTCGAAACCCCTTTCCCGCGTCTCTCCTATGCCGAAGCGATAGGAAGGTACGGTCTCGATAAACCCGACACCCGCTTTGGCCTGGAGCTGAAAGATATTTCCGATATTGTTGCCGGATCTTCATTCAAGGTGTTTTCCGACGTCGTCAAAAACGGCGGCATTGTGAAAGCGTTGAACGCCAGGGGGTGCGTGGATATGTCACGCAAGGAAATCGACGATCTGGCGGCTTTCGTGGCGGTTTACCGGGCCAAGGGGCTGGCCTGGATCAAGGTCAGGGAAAGTGAGTGGCAGTCGCCGATTGCAAAATTTTTCAGCGTAGCCGAAAAAGAGGAACTCGCAAGCCGGATCGACATGCGACCCGGTGATTTGGTCTTTTTCATGGCCGATCAACCCCCTGTGACCAACGAGGCCCTCGGTCAGCTGCGCAATCATCTCGGAAAACGGCTCGGGCTGATCGACGAGAGCGCTTTTAATTTCGCCTGGGTGACACGGTTCCCCTTAATGGAATACAATGAAAACGAGAAGCGCTACCAGGCGCTGCATCACCCCTTCAC
>JARFQH010000406.1 GCA_029287875.1 Desulfobacteraceae bacterium
GCTTAAAATATGTTCGGACCACGGCAGCGGGGCCGGCAGTTCCCATCACTTTGAATTCAGGTTGAGACGGCGTCAGGCGGACCGTCTGCGTACGCCCGCTGCTGTACTCCACCCGGGCCAGCACGTCGGTGCGCGTCGCCGCAAGTCCATCGATGGCAATGGTGCCGTCTTCGAGCCCGCCAGCGCAGACCGCCCGCCAGCGTTCAATATAGGCACCGCCGGCAAAACTCGAGGTCGCCTCACTGTTTCGACAGTACCCCGGAAGGCGAACATAGAGCCCTAAGCGTCGATCGCCTTTGGCCGGAATCTTCCACAACAGGTCGTAAGTCGACGCGTCAACCTGTCTTATTTGGAGGTATCCCGGCCGGACTTCATGGGCCTGGACGATGCCAATCGTAGCCAAGGTGGGTGCAAATATTACTAATAGAAAAGCCCAAAATTTCATTATCAACGCACCGCGAGGATTTTGCCGGCTGGGTCAGCCGGTAAACGGATTTCGACATCGTAGCGGGCACGAAGCGCCTGGTAGAAACGCTCATTCGACTCTTTTCGGCGATCGACGTTCCATTCGCGTTCGAGAATCGGACGAATCTCTGCTATTGCCGGAAGGCCGCCGGCCTCTCGCTTCGTTATGCGGATCAGGTGATACCCGTAGCTTGATTCATAGGGTCCGGACCAGCGGCCTGTAGGCGCATTTTCGATGTTCTTTGCAAACCCGCGTCCGAATGTGTTGCCCGCCTCGCGCCGTGTCACCATATCAAGTTGGGCCGGCAGCATCGTCGCGTCGCCAATCGACTTTGGATCAGTGGCGAGTGCGGGGTCCGTATTCAACCGCGCCAATAGTTCGGCGGCGGTCCGTTTGACGTCAGCTGAGGGCTTGTTGGGGTTTAAGTAAACTTGCTGCAAACTGAAACGGTCAGGTCGCCGGAACCTGTCCCGGTTCGCGTCGAGGTACGCCTGGAGCTGGGTGTCGGTCGGTGCCTGCGGCTCGGTGAGGTCCGCGTTGAGAAATTCCATTTTCTGGCGCAATCGCCGACGAATGACGAGATCATCCTGATCAAGCCCCAATGCCTGGGCCTCGCGGTAAAGGATCTCTTCCTTTACGAAGTCTTCGGCCAGACCCTGCAATTCCTGACGGGTCGGCAGGCGCATCCAGGTGCGTTTAAACTGATCTGCCAGTCGCAGGGCCTGAGTCTCGTCGACGACAATCCGATCCGCGGGTGCAGCGGCAGTCCCGTTGACCGCCGAGTAAACCATGTAGAGCCCCGCGCCCAAGACCAAAAAATGAAACAGAGGATCTCGCAGAAACCTCAGAAATATTTGATAATACATTCCAGCCTCTCAGTTTGGAAGTTTTTCCAGAATCTCACCGAGCTTTAAATGCCGTTTTCCTATCCGAAGCTCAGGGCTTTTAACAACTTAATTAGTTTCACAATGTAGTACTCAGAATAATCAGTGTCAAGGAAGGGTCGATTGGATTTTGGGCCAATATTTTGGGAAAATATGAGAGAGTGCAGGAACGGAAGGGCAAGTATCTAAATCGTAGGTTTTTTTCAGCGCTGTCCTTAGAAAGATTGCGCAGGGGTTAAGCCAAACACGGATAATCTAAGGTGTGAATGTGGAGACGACCTTTTCTAATAAAAATTTCCAATTCAGGTAGAAATTGATGAAGCGCATTGACACGTCCTCATAAGTACCCGAAACCCTTCCCGCCAAAGGCCCCCGGTCAACGTCCATGTCCAAGGAGATGGCGCCCGCCAAGAGGTGAAGAGAGGCGGGCACGGTGACAATTGCAAGGAGTGAGGTGTTTACGATCAGGCTGAAGACGTAGGACGGATCACCGCCGAATTTGATGAGTTTTTTGGGAAGCAACGATGCCCCGGCACAAATCGCCAAAATCACGAGCGCCAACTCGGTTCGCTCGGGCAGGTCGAACACCCGCGCCATCAGAACCGCCACTGTCGGCATGACCACGTACATCGCGATGATGGATTTCACCAGCAAAACAGGCCGTTGCCCAAATTGGGAATCAAATTGTAGCGGCGCTTTAACGCAACATCAATACAGCTCCAAGCCTCCTCTATTTTGTTCCGATACTTGATGAACCGGTTATAGCTACCGATAAACCAGCCAACCAATACGATCAAAGCAAAGATTACAGGTATGATTACTTGCGGTAAAATGTCTCCTTTCTACCAAATCTTCTCCATATGTCAACTTTAGAATTGGATTGCGCCCTATTCCATGGGGATGCGTATCTTCTGGCCCGGGTAGATCAGGTCGGCGTCTTTGATAACTTCCCGGTTGGCTTCGAATATGCGAGGATAATCCGATGCGTTTCCATAGTATTTCTTGGCAATAGCCGATAGCGTATCGCCGGACTGTATTTCATAATATTGTACCTCCTGTACCGGTGCCGGCGCCGACAGTTCGTCAGCGCGCACTTCGCTGATGCCCTTGACATTGCCGGCCATCAACACCGCCTTTTCCATGGCCTCGGCGCTGTCGGCCTGCCCGCTGATAGTTGCCACGCCGTCTTCGACGCTGACATCGAGGTTGCTCACGCCGGGGTTTTCTTCCTCGATGTACTCTTTGATCTTCTGCGGTGCTTCGTCTTCACTGCCAAAAATTTTGTTGCCGATGTTGCGTGCAAAATCGAAAAGTCCCATTTTCTTCTCCTTTATGGTTTTGCTTGTCAGATTGTTGGATTGGGCATCTCCGGTTCCAGGTAGAGGACGAAGTATGCCCGGACGTTGGATTGTTAAAAACCCTCTAAAGACCGACTGTTTTTCCCAGAATGCGCTGGATTTCAGCTGCGTCGATCTCACCGTCGGCCTTGGCGCCCTTAACCGAGCCCCCACCGCCGCCCAAAATTGAACCCGCCAGGGCGCCCAATCCGCCCAAGGCCAGTTTGTTGCCACCGCCCAGCGCCTTGCCGGCATCACCCAGCACACCCTGAAGCATACCACCGATGCCGCCGCCTTTTGCTCCGCCTGTCAAGCCCGACAAAGCGTCCGCCATTCCGCTGCCTCCGCCCAATAGTCCCGCCAGGGATCCGCTCGACGCACTGCCACCTGCACCAAGGGCATGCTGCATCCGGCTGGACGTCGATCCCGATATGCCGGACTGCATCAGTGTTCCCAGAACATCACTGAATTTAAACATGGCTTTCTCCTTTCTGATGCAAAATGCTGTTTTCGTTATAGTTCACCGCAGAGAACGCTGATAAGGTCATAAGACAATAAAAAAGATAATTTTGTAGGGACGAGTACGACGACGCAAAGCGGTAGTTGCCGCACCCTGGCTCAAAGAGCTAAGTCGGCTCATCTGTCTTCTGTACTCTGACTTCTGTAATCTGTCTTCTATACTCTGTACTCAAAACCCTCCACCAGTACGAAACCCACCGCCCCCGAATCCCCCGCCGCTGCCAAAACCACCAAAACCGCCGAAACCACCGCCGCCGCCAGAATCGCCGATGCCGCCTAAATCCGGAAGGTCCCATTTCTGGGCGTCACCGATCCTGCCCCAGGTACTGCCCGAGGACCTGCCGCCCCGCAGCATTTCTCCCAGCAACATGCCTAACCCCAGTTTGGATGGAAAAGAGGAATAGCCGGCATCATAATTGCTGCGCCGAAACTTGCCGCGCAGGTTGGTGAGCTCTTCCAATGCCTTGCGTTGCTGCTGCCGGTCTGCTTTGAGTTCGGAAATGCGTTTGTTTGTCTCTTGCTGCTCCTGCTGCAACTTGTGAAGCTGCATTACGATGGCGTCGTCCTCGGGACGCGGTGTGGCCTGGGCCTGCCGGTAAAGCTCGATGGTGTCTTCACGCTCGAGTTCAGCCAGCAGGACCTCGACGGCCTTTTGTGTATATTCGTCCTCCCCGGCGGCAAAGTCGGCCTTTTGCTCCAGCAATTCCTGGTATCGCTTTTCGTGGGCCTCAATTTCGTCATTGACTTGCTGCAGCTGCAATTCCGCTTTCTCCAGTGCGCTCTGGAGCGTGCCGACACCGTCCTTTTCAGCCGCTTGCCTTTCCAGCACCTGCAGTGCCTGCTGCTGACGCTTGGATTCCTCAGCGGCTTGGTCGGCATGTTCCCTCAAGCGCACTGGCAGTTCGTTTAACATGTGGTAGTCGGCGCGAGTCTCCCTGTAATCAATCAGCCGGGCCACCCAGTTGTCCAGCGACCGGATGATGCGGTTGGCCCGGTAGTCCGGCGTCATGTATCGGCGCTGCCATAGATACATAAAAATCGAATCCTCCTGGTATGGCTTGCCCTTGCTGGCCAGATCCGCCTCTGACTGCGAGGCCTTTTCAGCAGCCCTGCCGGCCACCTCTGCCGCCCGAACCGCTTTTTCCTGCTGGCGGAAATAGCCTTCATCCTGTTCCAGCTTCCCTTTGCTCATTTCAAGCTGTCGCTGAAGGGCTTCCACGGCCTTATCCCGCGCATCGATCCGGGATTCACGTTGCTGCTCCAGCTTTTGCTGGGATTGTTTTTCTTGTTCGAGTCCATTTTCAAGCTCGGCCAGGGCCTGCTTGTGCTGGTCCAGAAATGCCGGAACGGCATGATGGGCCTTGTCCAGCCTGGCCGCCATTTGGCCGGCATTCATCTCGTCGAGACGGAACCTGGCCAGTTGCCGGAACTGCTCGGCTTCCTCGATGCGCAGCCTGCTGAGGCGTGAAGTCAGGTTGTCCATCTCACGGTCGGCGTTTTCGATTTGCGACTGGGCCTGCAGCACGTAGTCGTTGATTTCCTGTAGTGTGTCTCTGCCGGTGATCATTGTCTAAAACTCCTCACTACCATTGGGCAATCGCACCCCCGGTGGTCGGTATCAGGTACCGGGGTTGCAGAGAGCCGCGTTTTTTGATGCCGAACACGTTGTTGTTGATGATGCCGTCGTCCATCTTGTCACGCTTGATTTGCTCGAAAACAGATTCTTGCACCCGCAGGCCCCATTGTTTGACGGTCTGGGTTTTGCCGTCCTCTTCACTGGTGATGGGAAGTTCAAGGCGTTTTCCATCGGCAGTGACGGCCTCGACAATAACATAGTAGTTACGCGCATTGGCATTGTTTTCGGGAACCCGCCAGACACCGCTCTGTACCCCCTCCCGGGACACGATGCGAAGCTGGTATTCCTGCACCAGTTGATCGTAGAGCTGTTTAAGCATTGCATATCCATTTTGGGCGGCCGCGACATCACCTCTTTCCAGGGCCGTCATGGCGTCATTGTAAAACTTTTCCGC
>JARFQH010000021.1 GCA_029287875.1 Desulfobacteraceae bacterium
GCGCTCCTTGATGTCGGCGATAAACTTTTTGGCGACGCGGTAATGGACATCCGCTTCGAGGAGAGCCAGGCGGACTTCCCGCAACCCTTCCTCGATATTCTTTTCCGTCAGCTTGCCGTGTCCCTTGAGCTTTTTGAAAACGGCGTTCAGCTTATCGCTCAGGTTGTCAAACATGATCGTCGGCGCATTCTCTCGGTTAAATTAAAAACCTTGAACTTAATATGAAAAAAATGCTATGTCAAGTTAATTGTCACCCTTCGGAGAGCACGTTTGGGGCTTCCATTAAGTCTGTCTTCACCCTTAGCTTAACCTCGAGACAATTGCAAATAAAATGATCTGTAAACCGGATATCAACGACTTGAACCTCGGTCAACTGCAGGAGTGGCTTGCCCGGCAGGGAATCGCGGCCTATCGCGGCGGTCAGATCCTGCGCTGGATCAACGGGCGCCGGGTGGACAGTTTCGAACAGATGACGGATCTGAGTAAAGCCGATCGGGAAAAACTGGAGAGTCACTTTGAGATC
Organism: Desulfobacteraceae bacterium; assembly: GCA_029287875.1. Classification (GTDB taxonomy): domain Bacteria; phylum Desulfobacterota; class Desulfobacteria; order Desulfobacterales; family SG8-13; genus JARFQH01. Next base: position 524 of record JARFQH010000021.1, read on the forward strand.
GGTCGCCTGGCCATTCTGCAGGTAGAAGTTTCACGCGACGGTTCCCGAAAATACCTGTTCGGGCTCAGCGACGGTCTGCGGATCGAAAGTGTGCTCATCCCCGAGCGCGGCCACTATACGCTTTGCATTTCGACTCAGGTCGGTTGCGCTCTCGGATGCCGCTTCTGCTTGACCGGCAAGGGGGGATTCTTGCGCAACCTCGGCCAGGGTGAAATCATCGCGCAGGTACGTGACATTCAGAGGGTGCTCACCGATCCGGCGCTTCTAACCAACATCGTTCTGATGGGCATGGGCGAGCCTCTGGCCAATTACGCCAATGTGACCGCGGCCTTGAACACTCTTACCGACAACGGACTTGGATTCCGTTTTGCCGGTCGACGCGTGACCCTTTCAACCGCCGGGCTGGCGCCGCGACTCATGCAGTTCGGGCGGGACACGAACGCCAATATCGCTATTTCCTTGAATGCGACCGACAACCGCACCCGCGATTTCCTGATGCCGATCAACAAAACCCATCCCATCGAAAAACTGCTGGCAGCCTGCCGCAAGTATCCCCTGAGACCTCACCGGCGGATCACCTTCGAATACATTCTCATCAAAGGTGTCAACGACAGTGAAGCGGATGCGCGGCGTCTGGCCGTGCTTCTCAGTCAGGTGAAGGCCAAGATTAACCTGATCCCTTTCAATCCTCACCCGGACAGTGAATTCGAACGGCCGGAGGAAACGGTCATCGAGCGTTTCCAGAAGATCCTGTTGGACAAACACTACACGGTGATGGTCCGGCGCAGCAAAGGAGGGGACATTTCGGCGGCGTGCGGGCAATTGATCGGAAACAGCAGATAGGTAAGCGTTCACAGGGCACCGCATCTGCTTTGTTGTCGGGCACTTGAAGTACAAAAGTACGTCTGCGCACCCGACGCCTTGCATTTGCGGCACCCTGTAAACGCTTACAATTAGGTGGTTTGAAGCGCATCGGACTTTGCAACCCTGTGAACGGTTACGCAGATGGGGTTTACTCACTATTATATCAAAAACTTGCGGACATCTGAAGGCGGCAGGCCGAGGACACGGATGATTTCGTTGCTTCCGGCGGATGTGACAACGGCCTCAACCGGTGTGAAAGCCGGGGCCCGGCTGTAACCGGCGCAGATGGAAGCGGCCAACGTAATGACGTCTTTGCTGGCGCCGCCGGGGACAAGAGCGATGGGACCGGGAAACTTTTTGAGCCTGATCACCATGTCTGCTTTCGGGTCGTGATGCCGAAGCAGTTTGTCGTTGTCGGTCTGATCACGTCCCACAATCAATTTCGCGCGGCCCTTAAGTCGAAAATGGCGTCCATAGCGGAGCAGATTCAGCTCGTTTCCGCTGCAGCTCTCCTGGTGCGCAAACAGGTCCCTGAGCCGTTTGGAAAACCCCTCGTCGGTCAGCAGGCATCCTCCGGCCGGGGCCGGGTATTCGGTGAGGCCGAAGTCTTCAGCCAGCTTTATCTGGCGTTTGCGGGACCGGCCGGCGATGTCGAGCAGCTGCGCCCGGTCGACAAGACCGGTTTTTTCCGCCGCGGTTTCCGGCAGGAGTTTCGCACTGAGCGGTCGCAGGATGTCGCCGTCGCAGCCTGAATTCTTCTCGACATAGCGCAGAGACGGCTTGGTCTGCGACATGGGGCGCTGTCCGACGACCTCGCCGCTGAAAAGAAAATCGAACCCTCTTTCCCGCATGATTTCAGCCGCTTTTCTGAACATCAGGGCGTGGCAGTCGAGACACGGATTCATGTTCTGTCCGTATCCACAATGCGGATTGCGAAGCATGGCGACGTATTCGTCGGTGATGTTATTGACCGTCAGCGGGATCCCCGTGATGTTGGCGGCACGACGCGCATTGGCGGCCGAGAAAAATGGGGTTTCGAAGGTGACGCACTCCACCGAGATGCCCTGTTTGCGCAGCACGAGTGCGGCCAGCGTGCTGTCGAGGCCACCGGAGCAGAGCCCTAAAGCCCGTGCGGGTTTGGCTGGAGTCGTCATTTCGTGAACCTCGGAGTACCGTCTTTCTGCCGCGGCGTCATTGGGATAAAAACCGGAATTGTCGGATGAAAGACAAAAGCAAGATAAAAACCCGCGCCGATCGAATACGAAAAAGTTTAAGGTCCCTTTTTCCCGAAGTCAAGCCTCAGCTCCATTTTCGCAACCCGTTCGAACTGTTGATTGCTACCATCCTGTCCTCGCAGTGCACGGACCAGCAAGTCAACCGTGTCACCCCCAAGCTCTTTCATCAGTTGAAAAGCCCGCAGGATTTCGCGCGTGCCTCCCTCGAGGAAATCGAGGCGCTGATACACTCCACCGGTTTCTATCGCAACAAGGCCAAAAACATCAAGGCCTGCTGTCGGGTTCTATTGGAAACCCACGGCGGCCGGGTGCCGGACCGCCTGGACGAGTTGGTCGACTTGCCCGGTGTCGGCCGCAAAACCGCCAACGTGGTCCTGGGGGCCGCCTTCGAAAGGCCCGGTATCGTCGTTGACACGCATGTGAAACGGGTTTCATGGCGCTTGGGATTCACCGAGAACAGCGATCCGGTCAAAATCGAGTTTGACCTGATGGATATCATCCCCCGCAAGGAATGGAGCGATTTTTCCCTTCGGTTGATTTTCTTCGGCCGGCAAACCTGCACCGCGCGCAAACCGAAGTGTCCCGTCTGTCTCCTCGACCCTCTCTGCCCCTATCCGGACAAGACTACTTTTGGCCAATGAATGGCCCTTCATTGTCATTTAAGGTCATTTTGGGTTATCTGAAGAATTTTTTAGGAATACTATTGACAGTGGATAACGGAAATATATATATCCGACGTCAAAAGAGAGCATTTTAGAGACAGGAAACGATGAAAAACCTTCTTTCGACCAAAGAGGTGGCCCAGCTTCTCGATGTCAACGAGAAGATGGTCTACACGCTGGTGTCCGAAAAAGGACTGCCGGCGACCAAAGTCACCGGCAAGTGGCTTTTTCCGCGGCATCTGGTGGAACAGTGGATCGAAGCGCACACGATCAACTACCCCGAAAACGGAATCAAACTGCCGCCCTATCACGGCCTTCTGATCATCGCCGGCAGCAACGACATGCTGCTGGACAAGGCCATCAACCTGTTCAACACGTCGAGCACCGCGCACCTGGCGGTTTTTGGAAACCTGGGCAGCATGGGAGGGTTGAAGGCGCTGCGACAGAACCTGTGCCACATGGCATCCAGTCACCTGCTCCAGGAAAACGAGGACGAATACAATTTCGACTTTGCCGTCAAGGAACTGGACCGCATGCCGGCGGTGGTCAACTTCTGCCGCCGGGAACAAGGTCTGCTGGTCGGGAAAAAAAACCCCAAAAAGATCAAACAGGTCTCCGATCTCACCCGTCCCGAAGTCCGCATTGCCAATCGTCCACTGGGAACCGGAACGCGGTTGTTGCTGGACCATGAATTGAAAAAGGCCGGCATCAACGGTGAAAAAATTGCTGGTTATACCTGTGAGTTCAGCCGACACCTGGATGTCGGCCTCGAAATCCTGGCCGGCCGCGCGGACGCCGCGCCGGCGGTCCGGGCCGTGGCCGGAATCCTCGACCTCGAATTCCTGCCCCTGCGCTGGGAACGCTACGACCTAATGGTCTCTAAAGACCGCTTTTTTGACGAAGGCATTCAGCGGTTCTTGAGCCTGCTGCACGAAAAGAAGTTTCATGAACTGGCCGGCAGCCTGTCAGGATACGATCTGAGCTTGAGTGGAAAGATGATTTTTCCACAAGACCGATAGCCCATAAAATTAGTACAAAAATTGAATATAGTACGAAAGTGAGGTGGCGCCTCCGCTCGGATAACCGGTTTCGAAAGACGGCTGAAACTCACCGCCAACGGGGTCTAAGCCCGGATCAGGCCCGTCTTTGAATAAAACG
>JARFQH010000118.1 GCA_029287875.1 Desulfobacteraceae bacterium
AATATATCCTTAAAGGACATATGTCAACAAAAACGAATAAAGCGTCGAAAAGGGTCCAACGCCCCGGAGGCGGGAAGGCCGAGCGCTATGTTCAGCCGTCAATTTTGCTCGGCCTTAACTTGAAGCCTTCTTACGGATATGAGCTCATTCACAGCATTCAGGAGTTCGGTTTCGTGGAAGGCCAGGCGCCGCCGGGCATGATTTATCGTCATTTGCGGCAACTGGAAGAAGACGGGCTGGTGCACTCCGAATGGGAAACCGAGGGGACCGGACCGGCCAAACGAATGTATCACCTGACCCCGGAAGGCGAGGAGGTTCTGGAGATCTGGATTGTTTACATGGAACGGCAAGCCGAGAACCTGCAAAATTTTATCCGGCGCTACCACCAACTGAAATCGTCTGTTTGACCCTTTTCTCACCGATGTTTTCCCAAAGCCCTCCTTCCTTGGGACGCACCATGAGAACCGGTCGGCCGCTCAACAGACAGGGGCGCACCCACCGGTTCGTCAACACCATCTCATCGGGTGCCGGTACCTTTGCATCCCGGTCGATCGAAACCACCTGGATGCCTCGAGACATCAGCGTGCCGGCCGTCACGAAGTCGGTATATTCGCGCAGGCGACCGAACTCGATGAACCGGCCGCACCAGCCCGAACCGGACAGGCCGACCGCCGCCGCCGCTCCGATAATGCCGTCGTTGGTGCCACCGTGACCCGAGAGATGAAAACGACCGGCCGCTTGCATGGCGTCTTTTTGCGACATTTTCCTGCATGTGCAGGCCAAGCCGAAATCAACCAGGGATGAGAGCCCCGCGGCGGTTTCCCAGGCCACGCAGATACCGGGGTCACTGCCGAAGCAGGCCCTCTGCTCGAGGTAGTCGACGGCAGCGGAGATCATCTCATCCAGGCCTCCGTTGTCGCCGAGATCGATCACGAGGCAGGCCGCGCTGTTGTGCGACGTGTAAGGTATGTCATCGCAGACCAGCAGCTGCTGCCGAACCACCCCCCAGAGCAGGCCGCCTGCCGGCATTTCGGCTTCGAAACATCGCGCCAGTTTGCCGGTACCGATGGCCGATTCGCGTGTATCCGTGTCGTCAAACCCGATGTAAACCCGCATTGATTGTACCCCCGACGGGATGATGTTTATAACCCCGGTTTTTTAAAATGTTTTTTATCACCCTGATGGATCCATTTAACCGAATTCGGGTTAAAGTAAATTTCGATCTCTCTGCCCGGATACAGATTCAGCGATTCAATCCGCTGGGACGGCACCATGATGGCAAACGACATCCCATCCACCAGGAGGGTGGCAACGGTGTTCCGGCTTCCTTTTTCGAGCACCAGCTTTGAGATCGTCCCCTTGAGGATGTTTTTTCTCTTCCTTCCTGCGTCGCATGCGTCAACGACCGCTATCTTGCCGGAATCGACCACGGCTGCCGCATCGGCAGCCGGCGGCGCGGTTGTCACGATCTTCTGCCCGCCCGACAGCACTTTTTGCCAGTGCCCGTCCGGCCGGGCCTGCCAGGGTCCCAGGACGATATTCATGCGACCGGGACCGACCAGCTGGCCGTTGAACAGCTGCAGCACCTCGTCGCACACCTCATAAAGCCATTGCCAATCGTGGCTGGCAATCAGCAGGGTCGTGCCCCATTCGTTGCGGGCCTTCAGGGCCGCCGCCTTGATCCGCTCAGCGCTGACGGCATCGACGCTGGCGGTTGGCTCATCGAGCAGGAGCACTTCGGGCTTGAGGACCAGGCGCGCCGCCAGCGCCACGCGCTGTGCTTCTCCACCCGACAGCTCGCTCCATTGCCGATCCGCAAAAACCTCATCCGGCAGTCCCAGCCAGGAAAGGGCTTCGGCGACCCGAGACCGCAAGTTGTCCCGGCTCCCGCGCAACTCGAGTCCGTAAGCGATGTTTTTTAAAACCGACCGCCGCATCAGGTAAGGCTCCTGGCTCAGGAGCGTGACCTGGAAACGCACGGCCTTCGAAAAGGGCACGGCCGGCCGGCCCTTGAACAGAATCTCGCCCCGACTCGGTTTTTCGACAAACCCGAGCAGCCTTAAAAGGGTGCTCTTACCGCTGCCGTTGGGGCCGATCAGACCGACGATGGCCGCTTGGGGGATCGCCAGGGATTTAACCCGAAGCACCGGCTCGACCGCGTAGCGGTGCAGCACGTCATTGATCTGGTATACAGCGTCTTTCACCGTCACACCCGTTTGCGCAGAAAAGAAACCGACAGGTTGACGGCAAAGGCAATCGCCAGCAGCACAAGGCCCAGGGCGACACCCATGGCAAACAATCCCTTGTTGGTTTCAAGGGCGATGGCGGTGGTCATGGTGCGGGTGTGCCATTTGATGTTGCCCCCCACCATCATCGAGATCCCCACCTCCGTCATGACCCGTCCGTAAGCGGTGAGCGCCGCCGCCAGGACCCCGTGCCGGACCTCCCAGAGGCTGCTTAAAAGCAGCTGGCGGCGGTTGACTCCCAGGGAAATCAAGGTGACACGCAGCTGCCGGTCCATGTTTTCCACGGCACTGGCGCTGAGGGCCATCACGACCGGCAGAGCCAGGATGGTCTGGCCGATGGCGATGCCGGGCAGGGTGAACAGCAGTCCCCATTCGCCCAGGGGCCCCCGCTGGGATAAAAAAGCATAGACCACCAGCCCGATGAAAACAGTGGGCAGCGACAAAAGTGTGTCGACGACAACCCGGACTTGTTTTCTACCCGGAAACCTGAAGTATCCCAACACGAAACCGAGCGGAATCCCGGTCAGCAGGCTGACGGTCATCGAATAGCTCGAGACCCTCACCGTGGCAAAAATCGCGGAGTAGGTTTCCGCATCGCCGTGCAGCAGCAGCTCAATGGCCATGCGGAAACCGGTCAGAATAAAATCCACGCTGATGTATCGTCCTCGACGGCGGCGGGTGACTAAAACCCAAACCAAGCGGTAAAAATTAAGTAAAAAAAAGGGAGCCGATACCGGCGCGCAAACATCACCTGGCCCGCCGGTTTTATTTCTTGGAATTGGGTGTAAAAAGTTGTTTGTTCAGGAGCTTAAAATCCTTGATAAGCTGCTGTGCTTCAGGGCCGGCAATCCAATCCGAAAATTTCATCGCCAGTTCGTGGTGAACTTTGGGACAGTGCCTGGAATCCACCGCAATCACACTGTACTGGTTCAGCAAGGCAGCATCGCCTTCGACAAGAATCTTGAGGGGCGGATTGCCTTTCAGATTGTCCTCGTACTTGATGTAGGTCCCGCGATCGGTCATGGTGTAACCGCCGCGCTCCGCTGCGATGGTAATGGTTGCCAGCATCCCCTGGCCGGTCTGAACGTACCAGTTCTGCTTTTCCGGCACTGGCAGTCCGGCCGCCTCCCACAGGGAAAGTTCCTTTTTGTGGGTCCCCGAATTGTCGCCCCGGCTGACGAAAACCGCCTGTTTTGCCTCTATTGCCTTGAGGGCGTCCTTGACGCTCTGGCCCTTGAAGCCGGCCGGATCGTCCGCCGGCCCGATGAAAACGAAGTCGTTGTGCATGATCTCACGGCGGTTGTCGCCGAAACCGTCTGCGACGAACTTCTTTTCCGCCGCCGGCGCATGCACCATCAGCACGTCGACATCGCAGTTCTCGCCCAGTTTCAGGGCCTTGCCGGTACCGGTGGCCGTCCAGCGCAGGTCGATCCCAGTGGCCTTCTTGAAATGCGGTGCCAGATAATCGAGCAGCCCTGTGTTGTCAGTACTGGTGGTGGTGGCCATCATGAGCACGGCATCTTCGGCGGCCGCGGGCGATGTCCACGGAATTATGCTACACGTGATGAAAAAAACCAGACAAATAAGACGCGCATAACGAACCATGGATACACCTCCTTCTGACGCAGTTGTATCAGTTGACTCGGTTAGGTCATTTTAGTCAGTTAGAGGATATTATCGATTTTATCGACAAAACACTCATGGCCTGTAACCCACCCCGATGAATAAAAATGACGCGCTGGAGCTCGGAT
>JARFQH010000138.1 GCA_029287875.1 Desulfobacteraceae bacterium
TGTGCATGAAGGCGGCATCGATTCGAAAGACGATGCCGCGCTGGAAAAAATGTGCGCCGCACTCAGCCTTCGATATGTACTGACCGAGAAGGGGCCGCGTCTGCTGTCCAACGGCAGGGACGTGACCGACAGGCTGCGCACCCCGGAGATCACCATGCTGGCCTCAGCGGTTTCGGCGCGGCCGGTTGTCCGGCGCTTTTTGATGGGCGTGCAACGGGAGATGGGTCGTGAGAAGGAGGCCGTCTTCGAAGGCCGAGACATGGGTACGGTGGTCTTCCCGGATGCCGATGTCAAATTCTATCTCGAAGCGCCAGGGAAAATCCGTGCCATGAGGCGCTTTCTGGAACTTAGACCTAAAACGAAACTGACTTTCGAGGAGGTCGAACGCGACCTCCTCCGACGGGACAGAAACGACAGCACCCGGGCGGAGGCGCCCCTGAAACCGGCGGTGGATGCCATTCGGATCGATTCGGCCGACCTGGCGCCGACGGAGGTGGTCGCCGTCATGCTGGGCCACATTGAAAAAATGGCCGAAAATTAATCATTGTATTTTGCAGCAGTCTCTGATAGCCATCATAGGTTATGCAACCGTTAAGCGGTTGCGGTGTTTAAAAATCGGTTAAGGGGGTACTTTTTTTCATGGAAGAATTGGGCAAAAACGAGGAGTCGGGTCAACTCAATCAAGAAACGATGTCAGACAGCGAACCGGGTAGCGATGCCGATCCCCAAGAGGCGCAGCCGATTGGGGAGGTAGACATGGCGGACACACCGCCGCAGGAGAATTCCGAGGAACGACCGGAGCAAGATGTTCAGAAGGCCGGTGACACCATGGAAACCCTGATGGACATGTACGAGGAGAGTTTCAAACGCTTCGCCGAGGGCGAGGTGGTCACCGGCCGCATCATATCGGTGGACAAGGATCACGTTCTGGTGGATATTGGTTACAAGTCCGAAGGCCAGATACGAATCCACGAATTCAAGGACGAGAAGGGCAATATCAGCGCCCAGATCGGCGATAAGGTCGAGGTGATGGTTGAATGGTGGGATGACGAAGAGGAGCGCGTCGTTCTATCCAAGGAAAAGGCCCAAAACGTCAAGGTCTGGGAAGAGATCAAAAAATCCTACGATGATGAGGGGATCATCGAGGGCGTCATCACAAGCCGGGTAAAAGGCGGTTTTTCCGTCGATATCGGTGTGCAGGCCTTTCTTCCGGGATCCCAGGCCGATCTGCGACCGATCCGCAACCTCGACGATTTGGTCGGCAAAAAGTACACGTTCAAGATCCTGAAATACAATCGCAAGCGCAGCAACATCGTCTTGTCCCGACGTGCCATTCTCGAGGAGGAGCGCGAACAGAAACGCACGGCTACGCTGGCGGTTATCGAAGAAGGTAAAATCCTGGACGGCGTGGTCAAAAATATTACCGAATACGGAGTCTTCGTGGATCTGGGCGGAGTGGACGGTCTGCTCCACATTACCGACATTTCCTGGGGACGCGTGAAACATCCCTCGGAATTGTTTTCGATCAGTGATCAGATCAAGGTCAAGGTTCTCAACTTCGATATCGAAAAAGAGCGGGTATCGCTGGGTATGAAACAGCTGACGCCGGATCCCTGGACGCTGGCCGCTACCAAATATCCCGTCGACTCGCGTGTCAACGGAAAGGTGGTCAGTCTGACCGACTACGGCGCATTTGTCGAGTTGGAAGAGGGGATCGAGGGGTTGATTCACGTCTCGGAAATGTCGTGGACGCGCAAGATTCGCCATCCTTCGAAAGTCGTATCGGTCGGTGAACAGGTGGATGCCATCGTGCTCGACATCAAGCCGGACAACCGTAGAATTTCACTGGGCATGAAACAGGTCGCACCCAACCCCTGGGACATGGTCAGCGAGAAATACCCGATCGGAACGACCATCGAGGGGAAAATTAAAAACATCACCGATTTCGGTCTATTTATCGGAATCGACGAAGGAATTGACGGCCTGGTCCACATTTCGGACATATCCTGGACAAAGCGGATCAAACACCCGTCGGAGATTTATAAAAAGGGAGATCTCGTTCAAGCCATCGTCCTGGATATCGACAAGGATAACGAGCGCTTCTCCCTCGGCGTCAAACAGTTGCAATCCGATCCTTGGGACACCGTCTCCGAACGTTACGAAGTCGGCAAGGAGATCACCGGCACCATTACCAACCTGACCGATTTCGGTATTTTCGTCGAACTGGAGGAAGGTATCGAGGGTCTCGTGCATGTCTCTGAAATCAGCAAAGAAAAGATCAAGACGCCGGTCGGTAAGTTCAACGTGGGAGATGTGATTACCGCCAAGGTGATGAACATCAACACCGAAGAAAGGCGCATCGGACTATCCATCAAGCGGCTCGAGATGGATGATGAGCAGGGCATGCTGAGCGACTACGTGAACAACATGCGTCCGGCGACATCGACCTTCGGCGAAATACTGCGCGAAAACCTGCAGGAGAAGCTGAACGAAGATTAGCGGTCGTCATCGAGAGAAAAAAAATACGGGGCCGGCAGCCATTGGTTGCCGGCCCCGTCATCTTTGGGGGCCACTATCGTAACCCAATGCAGGCCTTCGGCCGCAACCAAATCAGTGTTCAGGTTACAGGGTTCAGCGTTCTATGAAGGACTTCAATCCTTCAAACCTGAACGGGAAACCGCTCAACCTAAACGTAAGCTTCATTCGAAGAGGTTCACGTCGCCCTGGCCGGCGCGGATCACTTCCGGCACGTCGTCGATCAGGGAAATCACGCTCGACGGTTGGCCGGGAACCGGTCCACCGTCGATGACGACATCGATCCGGGAGCCGTAAAAGTCGTGAATGATCGACGGGTCGTTCATAATGGTCCCATCGGGTCGGGTGGCGCTGGTCGAGATTACCGGATTGCCGAGTTCGGTGACCAGAGCCAGGCAGATGGCGTGATCTGGCACGCGAATGCCGGCGGTTTTGCGTTTGGTCAACATCATTTTAGGGACCTGTCGGGATCCTTCGAGAATAAAGGTGTAGGGTCCCGGCAGGAGCCGTTTCATGGTCTTATACGCGTAGTTGGAGACTTTGGCATAGTGGCTGATATTGGTCAGTCCGGAACAGATAAAACTGAACGGTTGGAATTTTTGGCGTTGTTTGATCTGATAGACTTTTTCGATGGCTTTCTTGTTCAAGATGTCGCACCCGACGCCGTAGACCGTGTCGGTCGGGTAGGCGACGATGCCGCCTTCGTGCAGGACATCGACGACTTTACGGATGAGTCGCAGCTGAGGGTTGATCGGATTTATGTTGATCAGCATGTTCGGCCTGTCGGGTGGCGCTTCAGATGCCGTTTTCACCGGATCGAGAAAATCAAGGAAGCGTGCGGAGGCGGTTGTCGGCAATCCGTACGATCGATTTCACCTAAAAACGCCGAGCTTGCAAAAGGGCCATTTAAAAAAAAGGATTATTTATTACCCCGGCCGTCGGATGTCAAGCTGGCACACAAAATTTGATTGCCAAGTGACGAGGCTTTTGGTATTTAAAACGGCTGTCACGCATCCGGTCAGACCGAGGCGGACACCGGCCAATCGACAAATTCAAAGATGCCTTCCACTGCCGGTTCTCATCGGTTCGCATCCGGGAACGGCATCTGCCTCATATCTGCGGCAAACTTAAAAATCGCTCAAATCAGATCAGAGATTTTTTTCACGGAGGACTGCAATGATTAAAATTCCGCCGGAAGAAGCGTATTCTTTCGATGATGTTCTCTTGATTCCGAATTATTCCGATGTACTGCCTAAGGACGTCAACGTACGGACGCGCCTGACCCGGAACCTGTCGCTTAACATCCCGATCGTCAGTGCGGCCATGGACACCGTCACCGAGGGCGAGACCGCTATCAGCATGGCCCGCGAAGGCGGCATCGGTTTCATTCACCGCAATATGAGCATCAACAGCCAGGCGATGGAAGTCGACAAGGTCAAGAAGTCCGAAAGTGGCATGATCGTCGATCCGGTGACGATACGGCCGGAGCAGAAAGTGGCCGAAGTTCTGGCCCTGATGGAAAAGTTTCGAATATCCGGGGTTCCGGTGACGCGGCAGGACCAACTGGTCGGCATCGTCACCAACCGGGATTTGCGGTTCGAGACCGAGCTCGAGAAGCCGGTCTCGGAAGTGATGACCAAAGAAAACCTGATCACGGTGCCGGAGGGCATCAATCTGGAAGATTCCAAGAAACTGCTCCACCGGCATCGAATCGAGAAACTTCTGGTGGTGGATCAGAAAGGCCGTTTGAAAGGCATGATCACGATAAAGGACATCGAGAAGATAAAAAAATATCCCAATGCCTGCAAGGACGGCATGGGACGGCTGCGGGTGGGAGCGGCTATCGGTGTCGGGCCGGACATGGCCGATCGGACCGAGGCACTGATGAAGGCCGGCGCGGATGTGATCTTGATCGACACTTCGCATGGGCACTCCAAGAATGTGATCGATGCCGTGGTTCGGCTCAAGGGTGATTACAAGGAGATCGAACTGATCGCCGGCAATGTGGGGACCGAGAAAGGCACCGAAGATTTGATCAACGCCGGCGTCGATGGGATCAAGATCGGCATCGGCCCCGGTTCGATTTGCACCACCCGCATCGTGGCCGGTATCGGCATGCCCCAGATAACGGCTATTATGAACTGTCGTTCGGTTTCAAACAAGACCGGGGTGCCCTTGATCGCGGACGGCGGCATCCGTTTTTCCGGCGATATTGCCAAAGCCGTCGGCGCCGGTGCGCACGTGGTGATGATCGGCGGATTGTTTGCCGGCACCGAGGAGAGCCCGGGGGAACAGATTTTCTATCAGGGACGCAGCTACAAGGTCTACCGCGGTATGGGATCGATAGAAGCAATGAAAAAAGGGAGCAAAGACCGCTATTACCAGACCGAACAGGCCGAGGACGACAAACTGGTTCCGGAAGGGATCGTCGGGCGGGTGCCATACCGCGGCAGTCTTTCTGCCAATATTCACCAGTTGATCGGCGGTTTGAAGGCCGGCATGGGGTATTGCGGTTGTCGTACGATCGAGGAACTGCGGGAGAAGGCTCGCTTCGTCAAGATCAGTGCCGCCGGCATGCGGGAGAGTCACGTACATGATGTGATCATCACCAAGGAAGCCCCCAACTACCGGCTTGAATAAAAACGAGGTGATGGGTAAGAGATCATAGGTCATAGGTGAAGGATCTTATCTGTTTTATAACGACCTCATCCATTCGCAAGGAGAAACTTGAAACTCGAAACTTGAAACTTGAAACTCGAAATTCAGAACCCGCAACCCGTAACCTTTTTTCCAACGAGATAACTGCAGTGAGCACCCCATGCAGACCATAAACCCTTCTGAATTTGTCCATCTCCACGTCCACTCCCAGTACAGCCTGCTCGACGGCGCGATCCGGATCACCGATCTGCTGCAGCGGGTCACCGAGTTCGGCATGAAATCGGTGGCCCTCACCGATCACGGCACCATGTTCGGTACCATCGATTTTTACGGGAAAGCCGTTCAAGCCGGTATCAAGCCGATCATCGGCTGTGAATGCTATGTCGCGCCGCGCCGCCTGACCGACAAGACACCCAAGGATCACAAGGGTCTCACGCATCTGATACTGCTGGCGGAGAACATAATCGGATACCGCAATTTGTGCCGCATGGTGACCGCGGCTCAGTTGGAGGGATTTTACTACAAACCGCGGATCGACAAGCAGATACTCACAGCACATCACGAAGGCCTGATCGCCTTTAGCGCCTGCCTGCACGGCGAGATCCCGACCCTGATCCGACGAAACCGCCTGAAAGAAGCCGATGCGGCCGCCCAGCAGTACCTGAAACTCTTCGGTGAGGGAAACTTTTTTCTGGAAGTGCAGAACAACGGCATCGACATCCAGCATACGGTCAACCAAGGCCTGCTCGATATGAGCCGGCGGCTTTCGATACCTCTTGTGGCGAGCAACGACTGCCACTACCTCGACAAGAAGGATGTGCACGCCCATGATGTGCTGCTCTGCATCCAGACCGGCAAAACGGTCAACGATGCCGAACGGCTCAAGTTTCGAACCGACCAGCTTTATTTCAAATCGCCGCAGGAGATGGCGGACTTTTTCGCCGATTACCCCGGAGCGCTGCAGAACACGGCCCGGATCGCGGAGCGTTGCGACCTGACGTTCGATTTCAAGACCTATCACTTCCCGAAATTTGAGGCGCCTGAAAAACAGAGCGAGGCCGAGTACTTCGAAGAGCGGGTGCGGGCGGGCTTTAATCATGTGATGGGGCAGATAAAGGCCCGCAAAGCGGATGTGGACCTCAAGCTTTACCAGGATCGGCTAGAATACGAAATCGGGGTGATTAAGGAGATGGGATTTCCCGGGTATTTTTTGATCGTGGCCGATTTTATTCGCTATGCCAAGGAAAACCGGATTCCGGTCGGCCCCGGGCGGGGATCGGCGGCCGGCAGTCTGGTCGCCTACTCACTGGGTATCACCGGACTCGACCCGCTCGAATACGGTTTGATCTTCGAACGTTTTCTCAATCCGGCCCGCAAGAGCATGCCGGATATCGACGTCGATTTCTGCATAAACGGCCGCGAGGATGTTTTTAAATATGTGGTCGAAAAGTACGGCGGCGGCGACTATGTGGCCCAGATTATCACTTACGGAAAGCTTAAAACACGCGCGGTGATACGTGACGTGGGACGGGCACTGAATATTCCGCTGCGGGACGTCGATGCCATTGCCAAGATGGTGCCCGAAAGACTCGGCATCAGCCTGGACGATGCGCTCAAAGAGGAGCCGCGGCTGGCGGCGATGGTGGCGGAAAGAACCGATGTGGCCGATCTGATCGACATCTGCCGGGTGTTGGAAGGCCTGCCCCGGCATGCCTCCACGCACGCGGCCGGCGTGGTGATTTCCGACCGTCCTTTGGTGGACTATCTGCCCTTGTATCGCGGGAAAAAGGGTGAAGTGGTCACCCAGTACGACATGAAAATCGTCGAGAAGATCGGACTGGTGAAGTTCGACTTCCTGGGTTTGCGTAACCTGACGGTGATAGAAAAGACGCTGGCGCTGATCAAACGGCAAGGGAAAATTCCTCCGGATCTCGCAGTCCTCGATCTCGACGACCCAGACACCTACCGGCTGTTGTGCGCCGGTGACACGACCGGCGTTTTCCAACTGGAAAGCTCGGGCATGAAAGACCTGTTGGTGCGATTGAAACCCGAATGCTTCAACGACATCATCGCACTGGTGGCCCTCTACCGGCCGGGTCCGATGGAAAGCGGAATGATCGACGATTATGTCGACCGCAAACACGGTCGCAAGCAGGTGGAGTATCTGTTGCCCCAGCTGGCGCCGATTCTCGAGGAGACCTACGGCGTCATCGTCTATCAGGAACAGGTGATGAAAATCGCAGCGGCGTTGGCCAGCTACACCATGGCCGAGGCCGACGATCTGCGAAAAGCCATGGGCAAGAAGATCAAAGAATTGCTGGCCCAGCACCGGGAGCGGTTCATCAGGGGAGCGGTGGCCAACGGCATCGCCGAGGAAAACGCGAAAACAATTTTCGATTTGATCGATAAATTCGGTGGATATGGATTCAACAAGTCCCACAGCGCAGCCTATGCACTGATCGCTTATCAGACGGCCTACCTCAAGGTGCATTTTACGGTCGAATTCATGGCGTCCCTTCTGACCAGCGAAATGCACTCCACCGACGGCGTCGTCAAATTTATCGCCGAGTGCCGCAGCCACAACATACCGGTGCTGCCACCCGACATTTATGAAAGCGACAACGAGTTCGCCGTAAAGGGTGATGCGATCCGCTTCGGCTTGGTGGCCGTCAAAAATGTCGGCGAGGGAGCCATTGAAGCCATCACCACGGCCCGCAGCACCTGTCGCTTCACGACCCTGTTCGATTTCTGCGAGCATGTAGACTTGAAGAAGGTGAACAAGCGGGTGATCGAAAGCCTTATCAAGTGCGGGGCATTCGATGCCACCGGTGCCAGGCGCGCACAGATGATGGCGGCTCTCGAGGAGGCGCTGGAATATGGTCAACGGGTTCAGAAAGAAAGAAACGACCCCCAAATGGGCCTCTTTGACTTGGGTGAACACAGACCGGCAATCAACCTTCCGGAACTGCCCCAGATCCAGGAGTGGGATGAGCGCCAGCGCCTGGCTTTCGAAAAGGAAGCCTTGGGTTTTTACGTCTCCGGTCACCCTTTGAAAAATTACGAAGCGGTGCTGGAGAAGTTTACCAACGTCAATGCGGTGAGCATCAAGGAGAGCACTGACGGTGGGATGGTGAGAATCGGCGGCATCGTCGCCGCCGTCAAAACCATCAAGACCAAGAAGGGTGATACGATGGCGTTTGCGACCATCGAGGACATGCATGGATCGGTGGAGGCCATCGTTTTTTCTGCGCTCTATGCCGGAGCCGGTGATCTTCTCGTCGAGGACAACGCGATCCTGGTCCAGGGGCGCCTCCAAAAGGATGAGCAGTCGATCAAGGTGATTGCCGATACCATCATCCCCATGAACAAGGCTGAAGAAACCTGGACGGCCAGTATCCATTTTCACGTGGACATGACGCGGACCGATCGCGAGGCGCTTGTGCGGCTGCAGGAAGCACTCCTGCAGCACCCGGGCTCGTGCCGGGCTTTCCTGCATCTGCGCGATCCACAGGGCACCGATACAGTGATCGGTCTGCCCGAACGAACCAAGCTGCAGGCAGGATCGCTGCTGACCCGCAAGGTCAACCGGTTGCTCGGCTACAATGCCGTCGAGACGGTTTGCAGCGCGGCTGCCGCCGCGGCACCGAACGCCGGGCCCAACCGCAACGGCTACAAAGGGTATAAATCCAATGGCAGATGCTGAAACACCCGTTTATGCGGTATTGCTGGCCGGCGGTGTCGGGTCCCGACTCTGGCCGGTTTCAAGGGATCTGAGCCCGAAGCAGTTGGTCAAGTTTTTCGGCCGTGACTCTCTGATTCAGGCGACGGTCAAGCGCCTGCTGCCGGTAACGGCTGCGGACAACATCCGGATTGTCTGCGGACGGGAGCATCGAGACGAGATCACCCGCCATCTAAAGGAAATCGGCCTTGCGGCCGGTGACCGGATCATCTGCGAGCCTTGCGGCCGCAACACCGCACCGGCCATTTTGCTGGCGGTCCTGAAGATCCTGCAATTGGAAAAAGAAGCGGTTCTGTGCGTTTTCCCGGCCGACCATGTGATCAAAGATGCGGCTGTCTTTCGTGACCGATTGCGGTCAGCGATCAGCCTGGCCGACAACGGTTACGTGGTGACCTTCGGTATGACACCCCACTATCCGGAAACCGGCTACGGCTATATCGAAGGGGGCGACGACGTGTCCGATGGAGCCTTGAAAGCGGAGCGATTCGTGGAAAAACCGGATCTGGCGACAGCCCGCCGATATCTCGAAGCGGGCAATTTTTTTTGGAACAGCGGCATGTTCGCCTTCCGGGCATCGGTCATCTTGGAAGAGTTCAAGCAGTATCAGCCCGACCTGCTGCACAAGATGATGGGGATAGACCTCTCCGGTGAACAGTTCCTAGCGGCTGACTACATCCGACTGCCGGACATATCGATCGATTACGCCATCATGGAGCGCACCCGCAAGGGGGCCGTGCTGCCGTCCGACTTCGGCTGGAGCGACATCGGGTCCTGGAAATCCCTATATGATTTTCTTCCCAAGGATAAAGACAACAACGTCATCGACGGTGACGTTATCGCCCAGGAAACGCGCAATTGCTTTATCATGTCTCATGAACGCCTGATCGCCACCAACCGCCTCGAGAACCTGGTGATCGTCGAAACACCGGATTCGATCTTTGTGTCCGACATCGACACCAGCCGCAATGTCAAATCGATCGTGGCGCGCCTGAAGGAAAAAGGACGCACCGAGACCATCCGTCACCGAACGATCGTCCATACCTGGGGCAGTCTGACGGTTTTGGATAGACGGAAGGGGGGCGACGTCACCCGCCTGATTATCCGCCCTGACGCCGCCTGCCATAGCGTTGCCGGACAGGCGCACTCTCTGACGGTGCTCGAGGGAACCGGGCGCATCGGAGAGCTTGAGGTGGAACGCGGCAGCACCTTCACCGCCACCGCCGGAGAGGTCCTGCAGATCGAGAACCGGGGCCGCGAATCCTTGGTCGTTATTCAGGTGACGCTTTCGCAGGATGAAAAGAGGTGAAGGGGGGTGGAATGAAGGTACCGCTGCTCGATTTGAAAGCGCAATACACCGCCATTCGCGACGAGATCCTGAAGGTTACAGAGGAGGTTTACGAAAGCCAGCAATTTATTCTGGGTTCGCGCGTTGAGGATCTCGAAAAACAGATAGCGGCCTACTGCGCCACCTCTTATTCGCTGGGGGTCTCATCGGGTACGGATGCGCTGCTGATCGCACTGATGGCCGCCGGTATCGGATACGGCGATGCGGTCATTACGAGTCCGTATACTTTTTTTGCCAGCGCCGGCTCGATCGCCCGGACCGGTGCCCGTCCGGTATTTGTCGACATCGACCCCGACACCTACAACTTGTCCCCCGGGGAAGTGGAACGCACTCTCGCCTCCCTGCCCGCGGAAGACCGCGGGCGGATCAAGGCCATAATGCCCGTGCATCTTTACGGACAGTGTGCCGACATGGAGCCGATTATAAGTATCGCCGAAGACCGGAATCTGTTGATCATCGAGGACGCCGCTCAGGCCATCGGTGCGGAGTACAAAGGGCGGCGCGCTGGCTCGTTCGGCGAATTCGGCTGCTTCTCGTTTTTTCCGTCCAAAAATCTGGGGGCTTTCGGGGATGGCGGAATCGTCACCACCGGATCGGAGGCCTTATATGAAAAATTGAAAGTCCTCAGGGCTCACGGATCGAAGCCGAAATACTATCATAAGCTGATTGGCGGGAACTTCCGGCTCGACGCACTCCAGGCCGCCATTGTTTCCGTGAAATTGACGTATCTCGATCAGTGGAGCACGTCACGCAAGAAAAATGCCCAAACCTACCGGCGACTTTTTGCCGCAGCCGGCCTGGACCGAATTAAAATACCGGTCGAAAGGGAGAGCCGACATATCTACAACCAATTCGTCATCCATGTACCCGAAAATCGGGATGGGCTCCGGCGGCACTTGCAGGAGAACCAAATCGGCACGGAAGTCTACTATCCGGTGCCGTTGCACTTGCAGGAGTGTTTTGCAGACCTTGGGTATCGCAAGGGTGATTTCCCTTTATCCGAGGCGGCTGCCGAGCATACGCTGGCCCTTCCCATCTATCCCGAACTGACCGATGACCAGCTATCCTACGTGGTTGACAAGATCAGGGAGTTTTATTCCGGCGGGAAGTGATGAACAGAACGGCCCGTGCAAGCTTCAACCCTCAGATGAACGAACCGAAAGCCATTGAATTTTTAGCTGATACGATGCCGGTATAGAAAAAATGATTTTTTCGCGCCAACGGGTAAACGGGCCAACCGGTTAAGCGGCTAACTGATCAGTATCCGAGCCCGAAATCGCCCGAGCGACCGAACGCGTCCACGCTTCCGCTCTGGAGTTTAACGTAGTACTCGGAGGTGAAGAGACCCTCGGAGTAGAAGCGGTATTTGAGGAATTCGATGTCCCGGCTTGCGCTTGTGCTGTCAGGCGGGCCCATAGCTTCGATGACTTCCGTCTTCGACATTCCGAGACGCAGCTTGTTCATGTTTTTCGATGAACCCGCACATCCGAAAAACAAAACCAGTCCTACCAACAAAACCATGATGCGATTGACCATCGTGTCCTCCAATTTTCGGCCGGGTTAAGCCGGACGTTTCGAAAGAAAACCGATTTCGGTTTACGGGCCCCTTATTCTTATACCTCTGTTTCCGTAATTTGACAAGCTTTCCCGCTTTAGCGCAGCGATTCTCGATGTAAATAAGAACCCTTTAGAATTGCGCCGGCTAACCGGATTTTAAAGCGCTTCCCTTTTTGCCGGCGTGTCCTTCGCCAATTGAAGCGCCGCCTGATACGCTTGGCGGGCTTCTGCCTCCAGCAGATGACCCCGGTCTGTATAGCGGGGTGAAAAATGAAAGGGTGTAAACTGTTTCACCCGCGCCTGGCCGGCGAGCGTGCCGGCCTGGCGCGCGGTGAGGTGATTTTTTAGACGTGCGATGTCACGGTGTTCGTCCATAAATGCCGTCTCGATGAAAAGATGGTCCGCATGGTCTGTGTGGGCCAGAATGAGTTCGGCGTTTTTATCGGAATATCCCGCGTCCACCACATAACTCACCTTTTGACCGGGTGTGATGATGGCGATTCTGGCCGTCAAGTCCGCCAGCGGAAATGTTTTTGGCGTGTTGTTGCCGGCGGTCTCGGCTGTTATTTCAGTTTCGGGAGATTTACCGGTGTAAAGCGCCATTTTCATGGATTGAAGCCATGGGCCCGGCTGCAGTTCCAAGGCGGCCAACGCGTCCGGCCGGATATTGACATGGAAGCTTTCCTGTAGCGTGAAGGCGAGGCAGGGGATACCGTGGTCGAGTTGAACCGCGCTGATGCTCAAACCGGTTTCCCGGTGAAGTGTCCCGTCGAATGTGGCCGTTTTTGCATCCTCTCGGGGCTCGAACCGGTTTCGGCAAAGATACCGGCGGCGGAGAACAGTGT
>JARFQH010000166.1 GCA_029287875.1 Desulfobacteraceae bacterium
TTCTATTTACGCACTAAATCCCTCCCAACCTCTCTTTGACAAAGGGAGGAAAATTTTCTCCCTTTCATAAAGGGGCTGGAGATGATTCTCTTTATCTAAAGGGCATCGATCCGCTCTTCGGCAGCGGCACGGGCCCAGCGATCGGCTTCGAGCAATGCCGTCAGGTCCGGCTTGTCAATAACCGTATGCATTTCCATGACCGCTCGGATGACCTGCGGAATGCGCGTGAAAGCGACTCGGCCATTCAAAAACGCCTGCACCGCCACCTCGTTGGCCGCGTTCATGACGGCCGGCAGCGTTCCACCACTTTCTCCGGCCCGGAAGGCAAGGGACAGGCAGGGAAACTTTTCGAGGTCCGGTTTCTGAAATGTCAGTGCCATGCCGTTGGTGAAGTCCGGCACCGGCTGAGCCAGGGGAAGCCGCGCCGGAAAAGAGAGCGCGTAGGCAATGGCGCCTTTCATGTCTGGAACACCCATCTGGGCCATCACCGATCCATCCCGAAAGGCGACCATTGAATGCACGATGCTCTGGGGATGAACGACAACTTCGATCTGGGCCAACGTCACACCGAAGAGCCATTTTGCCTCGATGACCTCCAACCCCTTGTTCATCAAGGTGGCCGAGTCGACGGTAATCTTAGGGCCCATTTGCCAGTTGGGATGCCTCAGTGCCGATTCGGGCGTGATGCCGGCGAACTCTTCTTTCGGTCGATTGAGGAAAGGGCCACCGGAAGCAGTCAACAGTATTTTGCTCAAATCTTCGGGACGACTACCGGCCAGGCACTGAAAAATGGCGCTGTGTTCGCTGTCCACCGGCAAAATGCGGACGTTGCGGGCCGCGGCGTTCTGCATCACGATTTCACCGGCCACCACCAGGGTTTCCTTGTTGGCCAGTGCGACATCTTTACCGGCATCTATTGCCGCCAGAGTGGGCACGACCCCGGCCGCCCCCACTACGGCGGTGACGACCATGTCGACCGACTGCAGTGAAGCCGCCTCACAATAGCCTTCCGTGCCGCAGAGCACCCGGGTCCGGCTGCTCTCCGACAGCATTTTCCGAAGTTCACCGGCCAGATGTTGATTGTGAACGACCGCCAATTCAGGTTTGAACAGAGCGATCTGCTCGCAAAGAAGCCGCAGGTTCGATTTTGCCGCCAACGCCACGACGGTAAATCTCTCCGGAAAACGGGCAACCACTGCCAGCGTGTTCCGGCCGATCGATCCGGTCGACCCCAGAATGCTCAAACGCTTCATCTGCAAGACGCCATCCGTTCATTTCCCACCGAGCTCAAAGTTCAGCGGAAAATAAATTTATAAAATAAATACTTTTAGAAAATAGGCAACCGGGGCAGCGAACAGCAGCGCATCGATACGATCGAGGATGCCGCCGTGGCCCGGCAGCAGCGTGCCGGAATCTTTGACCTTTGACGCCCGCTTCAGCATCGACTCGAACAGATCCCCGGCCTGCCCGGCTGCCCCGATTAAAAGACTGCAAAGCAGGGTCTGCGGCCAGGTCAGGCCCGGCAGAAACAGCGCCTTGGCCAGCGCACCGAAGATCAGGTTGGCGGTCAATCCGCCAAGCGATCCTTCGATGGTCTTCCCCGGGCTCACGGCCGGGCTCAACTTGTGCCGACCGTAAAAAGAACCGACGTAAAGGGCACTGGTGTCACCCGCAAATACGATAAAAAGCAAAAAAAATATCCAACCCATACCGTCCGATCCGTTCCGTGTCAGGACCAGGAAGGATATGAACAGCGGAACGTAGGCAATCCCCAGAATTTGTTTGGCCAGGATTTTGAGGGTTTCCGGAAGGGTTCCGAATTGTAGAACGGTCAACAGACCCCCGGCTATCAGATTGAAGGCCAGGACCGCAGCCATGAGATCGGGAGTTCCCTTGAACGCCGCCCAGAGAAGCCCGCCGGTAGCCAGAAAACCGAGCAGCGGCAGTGCGGAAAAGATTTTCTCTTCTTGTTTCAGGACGATGCGAAAATACTCCCACAGCCCGAGTTCGGCTGCAGCCGCCACCAGCAGAAAAAACCACATCCCGCCGCGGTAAATAAAAAAAAAGAGGAAAGGCAGTGCGATCAGCCCGGTTATCCAGCGTTTCAAATACATAGCCCGAATGTCGTCATTTGGATTTGGCGGCCTGAGAAGCGAAATCGGTCGCGCATGGCTGTATGCACCCCGAATGGCTAAACGTCAATTTTCCCGAAGCGACGATCCCGCTGCTGATATTCTTTTAATATACCCAGAAACTCTTCCCGGCTGAAATCCGGCCACAGGGTAGGTGTAACGAAAATCTCGGTGTAGGCAATCTGCCAGAGCAGAAAATTGCTGATGCGCATCTCTCCGCTGGTCCGAATCAGAAGATCCGGATCGGGTATTTTTCCGGTATACAGGTGCTGGGTAACGAGATCTTCCGTGATGTCCCGTGGATCAACCTCTCCACTGCGCACTTTTTGCGCCAGTAATTGCACCATGCGGACAATTTCGGAACGGCTGCCGTAGCTCAGTGCTAAATGGAGCGTCATTGACTTGTTGTTTTCGGTCAGGTGTATGACGCGTGCCAAGGCCTCCCGTGTACCGGTTGTCAGACGCTCGGTCTCACCGATGGTGTTGAGCCGGATGTCGTTTTCCACCAGCTCGTCCTGTTCGCTTTCCAGAAAATGCTCCAGAAGCTTCATCAGCGCCTGCACTTCGATCTTGGGGCGCTGCCAGTTTTCGGTTGAAAAAGCGTAGAGGGTCAGATGGGAAATCCCGATTTCACGGCTGGCCCGAACGATGGTGCGCACCGTTTCAGCCCCTTTTTCGTGTCCCTGAACGCGATTCAGCAGACGTTGCCTCGCCCAACGGCCATTGCCGTCCATGATGATCGCCACGTGTGCGGGCATTTTTTCAGGATCGAGGTCTTGAACCAGAGGACTCACCGGGCTAGAATTCAAGAATCTCTTTCTCTTTTTCTTTGGTGACCTGTTCGACCAGATTGATGTAGTCGTCGGTAATTTTCTGAACCTGATCCTGAGCCTTGAAAGCCTCGTCTTCCGAAATATCGCCTTCCTTCTTGAGGTCTTTGAGCATATCGTTGGCGTCTCGCCGGATGTTCCGGACGGCCACCTTGTGCTCTTCACTCATCTTATTAATCACCCTTACCAGTTCTTTGCGCCGTTCCTCGGTCAACGGCGGAATGGCGATCCGGACAATTTTACCGTCGCTCGAAGGTGTCAGACCGAGATCGGATTTCAAAATGGCCTTTTCGATTTCTTTGATCCCCGATACGTCCCAGGGTTGAATAGTGATCAAGCGGCTCTCCGGCACCGCCAGCGTGGCCATCTGGTTGAGGGGTGTCGGCGTGCCGTAGTAGTTGACGCGAATACCGTCCAGAATCGACAGTGACGCCCGACCGGTCCGGACCTTCTTGAATTCTCTTTTCAGGTCTTCGACCGATTTACCCATATTCTCGCGGGTTTCCTGGTAAATGTCTTCGATCATGACGTTACTCCGTGGTTTGAAGAATTAATCTTGAAAGTAAGCCCCTGCCCATCAGGCAACGATCCGTGTCCCGACCTCCTCACCACAGATGACCTTTCGAATGTTACCCTTATTCTTGAGGTTGAAGACTGCCAGTGGAAGATGATTGTCCATTGCGAGCGAGATAGCCGTCATGTCCATTACTTTCAACTGTCTTTCGATGACCTGCATGTAGGTAATTTGTCTCAGGAATTTCGCTTGATGATTCAGGACCGGATCCGAGTCGAAAAGACCGTCCACTTTCGTGGCTTTGAGGAGAATTTCGGCATGAATCTCCTGGGCCCGCAAAACGGCGGCGGTATCGGTTGTGAAATAAGGATTACCGGTCCCGGCCCCGAAGATCACCACGCGTCCTTTTTCAAGGTGCCGCACGGCGCGGCGCAGGATATACGGCTCGGCCACTTCGTGCATGGAAATAGCCGTCTGTGTGCGGGTCTGGATACCGATCTTCTCGAGAGCACCCTGCAGCGCCAGGCTGTTGATCACCGTTGCCAACATCCCCATACGGTCGGCCGAGGCCCGATCCATACCGAAGGAACTGGCCGCAATTCCACGAAAAATATTGCCGCCCCCCACCACGATGGCGAGCTGTATACCGAGATCAAATGCCGACTGAATTTCTTCCGCCACGTATTTAATCATCTCGGGATCGATGCCGAAGCTCTGATCACCCATCAGGGCTTCACCGCTCAATTTCAGCAGGACTCTTTTGTAGCAGGGTAGCGGCATGTCGGGTACCTCGGTGTTTGAGCGGATGCAGTGCAACGTGTGCCACCGGGGGCACTTTATCTTAGGGCCCCAGCAAGAAATAATTCCACATCTTGCTTGTCTTTTGGATCGTCTACTGCGTTACATCCACCGACACGTATCTCGATATGCGCCGCTGGATGTGCCTTG
>JARFQH010000369.1 GCA_029287875.1 Desulfobacteraceae bacterium
ATTCTCGGTCTCATCGGCCCCAACGGCGCCGGTAAAACCACCGTTTTCAACCTGATTACAGGGGTGTATACACCCAACAACGGTAAAATTACGTACCGGAACAAAAAACTCAATCGCCTTCAGCCCCATGAAATCGTGGCAACCGGCATTGCCCGCACGTTTCAAAACATCCGTCTGTTCAAGGCCATGACGGTGCTTGAGAACGTGTTGGCCGGACTCCACTGCCGCACGAAGAGCAGTATCATCGATGCCATATTCCGAACCCGTTTCCAAGCCAAAGAGGAACGGTCGAGCCGCGAGAAAGCCGAAGCCATCCTCGACTATTTGAAACTCTATGAATGGCGCTCCGAAATGGCGGCCAACCTTTCCTACGGCTTTCAGCGCAGACTTGAAATTGCCAGGGCGCTGGCGACCGATCCCGGGACGATTCTGCTCGACGAACCGGCCGCCGGTATGAACCCCAATGAATCCATGCAATTGATGCGCCTGATCGAATCGATCCTCGAGCGAGGCATCAACATTTTGTTGGTGGAACACGATATGCGCGTCATTATGGGAATTTGTCACCGAATTGTCGTGCTCGATTACGGCCGTAAAATCGCCGAAGGCACGCCGGCTGAAATCCGCCGGGACCCACACGTCATCGAAGCGTATTTGGGCAAGCAGGCCAATGCGTGAACCTGGGGCATAAGTGTGTGCTTGCAGGTTTTTTGTGTCTCTTTTTCAATTTAACTCATAAGCAAGGAGGTCGTAAATGAGATCGGTTAAAAATTTACTGGTGCTGATGTTGACAGTCGGTTTAATTCTATCCCCATGCCTGGCAATGGCCAAAACACTCAAGATCGGTTCCTTGAGTCCATTGACGGGTCAATATGCGGCCGATGGAAACGACATCCGACAGGGTGTCGAGATCGCCATTGCCATGTGGGAGGCCAAGGGGGGCGTGCCGGGGTTCGATAAAATCGAATATCTTCCCCAGGATTCCGGTTGCGACGGGAAACAGGCCGTTTCGGCCGCCAACAAACTGGCCAACCTCGAAGTGGCCGGTGTGGTCGGAGCCTATTGTTCATCCGCCACCATTCCGGCATCCGACGTTCTCAACGACGCCGAAATCGTGATGCTCACCCCGGCATCTACCAACGAAAAGGTCACAGATAGGGGATACAAGTATATGTTCCGGGTCTGCGGCCGCGACGACGATCAGTCCAAAGCCGCCGCCGAGTTTCTGATTGACGTTCTTAAAATCAAGACCATCGCCATCGTCGACGACAAAACAACCTACACCCAGGGCCTGGCGGACAACCTGGAAAAAGAACTGGGCGGCAAGGTTAAAGTGGTGGCCCGTGAGCATATCAATCAGGGCGACAAGGATTTTTCGGGCATTCTGACGAAAATCAAGGCCTTGGACCCGGATGTGCTCTACATGAGCCTCTACAACCCGGAAGGCAATCTGATGGCCATTCAGGCCAAACGCCTGGGACTGCGGGCCACCCTCATGTCCGAAGATGCGGTCTACCACCCGAACTACCTCGAAATCGCCAAGGATGCCGGAGAGGGGACTTACTTCACCTTCGGCCAGCCGCCTTCAGAAGAAATCCCCGAGGTCAAGGCCTTCATGGATGCCTACACCAAGAAATTCGGTCAGCCGGGCTCATATTCATCCTATGCCTACGATGCGGCCAATATTCTCCTTGCGGCCGTCGCCAAGGTGGGCGCGGACGATCCGGACAAACTGGCCGAAGAAATCCGGGCCACCAATATGCAGGGCGCCTCCAAGAAAATCACTTTCGACGTCAAAGGCGACAGCGGGTCGACCTATCAGATCCTGGTGGTCAAAGACGGAAAATTCGTCCCTTACAAATAACCCCCACAACTTCGCAGGATAACGGCCTATCGGGCCTCGGACATCGCCCGGGCCCGATAGGCCCGTCATCGTGATTCGGGAGCCGCTCGTGGAAGTTTTCTTCCAGCAGATCATCAATGGACTCACCTTGGGGTCGATCTATGCCCTGATCGCCCTCGGGTACACGATGGTTTACGGTATCATCCAGTTGATCAACTTCGCCCACGGCGAAATTTTCGCCGCCGGGGGCTATATCGGGGTCATTGTGCTTTCCTTCATGCAGGCGCGGGGGGTTCTCGACACGCACCCTTTCCTGGGACTGTTGCTGGCCTTCGTTCTGGCGATGATCTACTGCGCCTTCCTGGCGGTGGCGCTTGAAACCGTCGCCTACCGCCCGCTGCGAGGGGCCAGCCGGCTTGCCCTGCTGCTCTCGGCGCTCGGGATGTCGATTTTTTTATCCAACGGCATGATGCTTGCCCAGGGCGTCTACGACAAGGCCTATCCACATTTTTTCACCTCCGGCGGATTTGAAGTCGGCGGTGTCATCGTCACCAACATGCAGGTCTTCATCATCATCGGCTCGGTGTTGCTCATGATCGGCCTGAATCTGTTCGTCAACCGGACCCGGTTGGGGAAAGCCATGCGATCCACGGCCCAGGACAGGGTCATGAGTGCCATTCTCGGCATCAACGCCAACAAGACCATCGTGACCACCTTCGTTATCGGTGCCGTGCTGGCGGCGGCGGCCGGTGTCATGGTCGGTCTCTATTACGGATCGGTCCGTTTCGACATGGGGTTTATTCCGGGCATCAAGGCTTTTTCGGCGGCTGTGCTCGGCGGAATCGGTAACCTCACCGGCGCCATGCTGGGCGGTATGATCATCGGAATGGTCGAAATTTTTGCAGCCGGATACCTGGCCAGTGAATACAAGGACGTGTTCGCCTTTATTATCCTGATTCTCGTGCTTTACTTCAGACCCACCGGCATCATGGGTGAACAGGTGGACGATACCAGGGTGTAGTATGTCATCGAGGCCATTGTTGAAATTCGTCATCGTCCTGATCTGGGCGTTTATACTGCTGTTTCCGATGCTGGGCATCGAGGGCGGTCGATTCGTATGGGATCGGGTGCTGAAAGTAATGGCGGTCATTACCGCGGCCGGGATGCTGGTGCTGATTTACCACTACTTCCTGAAAGGGCTGTCTTTCAGGCCCAAGACATTTGATGCGTCCACTAAACACAGACCGCCGCGGAAGCTGCTGATCGGTCTGGGGGTGGCCGGGGTGCTGGCCTTGCCCTGGATCGCCGACAACTACACACGCGATATCGCCATCAACGTTTTGATATACATTTCTTTGGGCCTCGGCCTGAACATCGTTATTGGTCTGGCCGGTCTTCTCGACCTCGGATACATCGCTTTTTACGCCGTCGGAGCCTATACGTATGCCCTGCTGAACACCAATTTCGGGGTCCCCTTCTGGCTGGCGCTG
>JARFQH010000196.1 GCA_029287875.1 Desulfobacteraceae bacterium
ATCGATGTTGGCGTAGGGGGCGGTGGATGCGTTGATGCCGGGGCCGGAAAGCGGTGAAAACTGCCCGCCGGTCATGCCGTAGATGCGGTTGTTCATCACGATGGCGGTTATGTCGATATTGCGCCGGGCGGCGTGAATAAAATGGTTGCCGCCGATGGCCAGAGCGTCGCCATCTCCCATTGGAACGATCAGCTTCAACTCCGGAAGGCTGATTTTCACACCGGTGGCGAAAGCCAGCGCCCGGCCGTGAATGGTATGCAGCGTGTGAAAGTCCACATAACCGGAAATTCGGGCCGAACAACCGATGCCGGATACCATGACGATCTCGTTCTTGCTGAGCCCCAGTTGCTCGACTGCCCGGAGAAGTCCGCTGAGGACAATCCCGTGGCCGCAGCCCGGGCACCAGAGGTGAGGAAAAAACCGCTCCCTGAGATAGGTCTTGTTGGACATGCTCTAAACTCCCTTTCCCTGAATCAACCGCAGGATATTCTGAATGTCGGTGGGGGTGATGAAGGTGCCGTCGATGCGGTTGGCCAGAAAAACACTGTCCGGCTGCTCGACCGCCATCTTCACCGACTGCATGACCTGCCCCATGTTGTGCTCGACCACGATCACGGCTCTGACACCGGCGCATTTTTCCCGGATGATCTCGGATGGAAACGGCCACAGGGTCTGGAGCTCCAACAGGCCGAGCCGCACGCCCCTGAGCCGGCGGTTGGTGACCACGTGCAGGGCCGAACGTGCGGCAGATCCGTATGATATCAATACGATCTGGGCATCTTCCATGAAGAATTCTTTGTACCGGGCCAGTTTGTTGACACGGTTCTCGAGCTTGTCGACCAGGTGCCGGATCAGTCCATGCACCACCCTCGGTTCGCTCGACGGAAACCCCCACATGTCGTGATAGAGGCCGGTGACGTTGTACCGGTGGACACCGCCGAAATCCGACATGGGGAGCCTTCCGTCCTCCCTCGGCAGATACGGGTGATAGTCGACCCCTTCCTTGACGGAGGTTCTCAGTCTTTCCACCAGGGGCAGTTCACCTTTTTCGGGGATGACGAGCCGTTCACGCATGTGCGCCACCACCTCGTCGAAGAGCAGAATCACCGGTGTTCGATACGTCTCGGCCAGATTGAAGGCCGTGACCGTCACCTCGAAGATGTCCTGGTGGGTAGAGGCCGTCAGCGCGACGATGGCGTGGTCGCCGTGCGTTCCCCAGCGGGCCTGGTTCACGTCTCCCTGGCTGCCGTGGGTCGGAATCCCGGTCGACGGCCCGCCCCGCATGACATTGACGATCACACACGGGATCTCGGTCATGACCGCATACCCCAGGGCCTCCTGCATCAGCGAAAAACCGGGTCCGCTGGTGGCGGTCATCACCTTGTGTCCGGTCAGTGAAGCGCCGATGATGGCGCACAGAGAAGCGATTTCATCTTCCATCTGAATGAACTTGCCGCGGTTTTCGGGCAGACGTTTGGCCAGGATTTCCGCAATTTCAGAGGATGGTGTAATGGGGTAGCCGGCAAAGAAACTCAGACCCGCGTACATCGCGGCTTCTGCGACGGCCTCGTTCCCCTGGACGAACTTGATGTTTTTGTTCATGTTTTGCGCCTATTCGGTTTCAATGTCGATGGCCAGATCCGGACACCGCATCTCGCAGAGCCGGCAGCAGATGCAGTCCTCCAAACGTGCGGCGACCGCCCGTTCCGAATCGTCGAGTTCCAGCACGTTTTTGGGGCAAAATTCGACGCAGATGCCGCACCCCTTGCACCAGTCGCGGTTGATGAGGTGCTGCTTGAGCTTTGGTTTGGCCATTTAAAGTCCTTCCTTCCCCTCCTTCGGCAACTGTCCATACGGACGTGCTCCGGCAGCGAACCTTCCGGATGCCGACTGGAGCGGGCATTGTCCTTTTTTTCTATTATTGACAGCAAAATAGCCGGAAAGGCTTTAAAAATCAAGTCCAATTCGCCTTTCCGCACACAACCGGAGGAGTTTAAAATCGTAGCAGATCTTTGACAATCCCCCACCGTTTGAAATACAATATAGCAATATCCGCCACAATCGATTCGAGACCAAAAGGGTATCCGGCATGTAAACCGGCCCGTCTCGCTATCAATGATACGTCCAGCGACGTGTCTGCCGACAGTGGCGCCAGGCTAAAACCTGAAACAACATATCCGATAAAAAAATCGGTTTCAACCGGCGCAGACGAACTTTGCCTTCTTGACCGCGACGCCGCAACACCACCCGGGAGAACAGGACAGTTTGAAAAAATGGTCCGGCATAATTCTGGTTTTCGGTCTCCTGGCCCTGGCAGCGGGATGGCTGGCTTATGTGGACCTGATGCACTATGCCGCCGCACCGGCTGAAGCCGGCGGTCAGCCGGAAAAGAAGATCGTCGTGATTGAAAAAGGGCAAAACTTCAGACAGACCACGCTTCTGCTGCAGTCGCAACAACTGATCGAACACCCGTTCAAATTCCGCTTGCTGGCCCGGCTGCAGGGCAAGGACAAACAGATTCAGGCCGGAGAATATCTATTGTCGGCCGACATGCCGCCTGGTGACATCCTGGAGGTGCTGGTGAACGGTAAGGTTCGGCTTTACAAGTTCACCGTACCGGAAGGATCGACCCTGAAACAGATCGCCGCCATTGTCGAAAACGCCGGTCTGGTGGCTCGGGCAGAGTTTCTCAGCGCGGCCGCCGATGCCGATTTCGTCCGGGAAAATGGGATCGACGCGGGAAGTTTCGAGGGATATCTTTTCCCTGAGACCTATTTTTTTCCCAAAAATACCGCTGCCCGGGAGGTTCTTGCAACCATGGTCGACCGATTGCGGTCCGTGTTCACTGAGACATGGAAAAAAAGAGCGGCCGACATCGGCCTGTCTGTGCACCAGGTCCTCACCCTGGCGTCGATCATCGAAAAGGAAACCGGCGCTCCTTCCGAGCGGCCGACCATCTCGTCGGTCTTTCACAACCGCCTGCGGCGGCGAATGCGTCTCGAGACAGATCCAACGGTCATCTACGGAATTGATGATTTCGACGGAAACCTGACCCGCAAGCATCTGGCGACGCCCACGCCCTACAACACGTACCTGATCAGCGGCCTTCCACCCGGTCCGATCGCCAACCCGGGACGGGCCGCCATCGAAGCGGCGCTCTACCCGGCCGACACACCCTACCTGTATTTTGTTTCCAAAAAAGACGGCACCCACCAGTTTTCAACGACATTTGCGGATCACAACCGGGCCATACTGACGTATCAGCTGAAAAAGTGATGCCACACATTAACATTTAACGGGGCTCGCCCCACCGACACCGAAAACGGGAGAACACGGCACCATGGGCACCAACAACCTCATTTTTCTGGAGAATATCGAATGGTTCGACGAAAGCGG
>JARFQH010000290.1 GCA_029287875.1 Desulfobacteraceae bacterium
AACTCTGCAAAGATCTGCTGGCTCTTGCAGTGCCGACTGCGGGCGGCATCGCTCGGACAAAACCCGGAACAACTCCCGCAGCCCTTGCACACCGCCGGATTCACTTCGGACACCCCCGTGCGTTCGTTGAATTCGATCGCACCATACGGGCACAGTCCGATGCAGACCTGGCAGCCAACGCAGATATCCGGATCAATCCACGAGATGGTAGGCGGCACTTCGACCGTGCCAAGCGTTGCCAGGGACAGGGCTTTGGCGGCCGCACCCGACGCCTGGGAAACCGTGTCCGGAATGTCCATCGGCTTTTGACAGCATCCGGCCAGGAAAACCCCGTCGGTGGCCGTGTTGAGGGGCCCCAGCTTGGGGTGCTCCTCCAGGAAAAATCCATCGGCGCCCTGGTTGACCCCGAAAAGGCGTCCCACGTCGCCGGCATCGTGGCGGGCCTCTATGGCGGTGCACAGAACCACCATGTCCACCGGCACCCGCACCCGACGACCCAGTAAAGTGTCTTCAGCGATGGCGATCAATTTGCCCTGCTCTTCGGGTCGCATGGCCTGGTCGGTTATCTCGGCCACTTTGCCTCGGATGAAAATCGTGCCTTCTTCCTGGCAGCGGCGATAGAACTCCTCGTAGCCTTTGCCGAAACAGCGCATGTCGATGTAAAAATCGTAGACGTTGGTGTCATGACCGACTTTTTCCTTGATTAAATGAGTGTATTTCAACGCATACATGCAACACACCCGGGAACAGTATTCGTGGTAGTTCACATCCCGGCTGCCGATACAGTGCAAAAGGGCCACACTCCGGGGAGGCTTGGTCAACGCCCCGGTTTCGTCGCGAATCAGGATTTTCCCTCCGGTGGGACCGGTGGCGTTGCTCAGGCGCTCGAACTCCAGGGCCGTGAAGACATTCGGATAGACGCCGTAACCAAAGGGTTTCATCGGCGACGGATCCAAGATATCATATCCGGTGGCCAGAATGATGCTGCCCACTTTGACCTGGACCTCCTGCTCCGGCATCCCGTGATCGATGGCCACCGCTTCGCAGGCCCGCACACACTCCATACACTCGCAGCAGATACCGCAGTTCAGGCAGCGCTGGGCTTCACGACGGGCGTCGGCTTCCGTGAAGCTGCGGTCGACCTCGGCAAAAGAGGACACCCTTTCGGCGGCTCCCATATGAGGGGATTGCGCCCGCATTTCCGGGCCAATGTTTCGGGGGATGTCCGCCCAATCGGTGCCGGGCGGTGGCCGCATCTCCATCTCGGCGGCATAGGCGTCCAAATCTTCCCCGTTGACGAACCGCTCGATCGCCGCAACCGCCTTGTGGCCGGCCGCCACGGCCTCGATCACCGAGGCCGGACCCGAAACCGCATCGCCGGCCGCAAACACATACGGGATAGAGGTTTGCATCGTGTGAGGATGAACCCGGATCGTGCTGCGCCGGGTGGCTTCGGGTGCGGACCCGTCCACCGCCCAGTTGAGATCGATCCGCTGGCCGATGGCCGGTAGGACGGCATCGCACCTGATAACGAATTCGGAGTCCTTGACCGGCACGGGACGGCGTCGTCCGCTGGCATCCGGCGGGCCAAGCTCCGTTCGAATGCACTCGAATCCGGTCACACGGCCGTCTTTTCCGACAATCCGCGCCGGAGCGGTCAGGTAATGAATTTGTATGCCTTCGGCCAGGGCGTCCGCGATTTCTTCCGCGTAGGCCGGCATTTCTTCACGGCTGCGCCGATAAACGATATTCACCGATTCACTCCCCAGGCGCCTGGCAACCCGGGCCGCATCGACCGCCACGTTGCCGCCGCCGACGACCACGACCGTGTCGCCGGGACGCCTGCGGGATCCCAAGTTGACCTCCCGCAGAAATTCAACCGCATTGATCACCCCGTCAAATTCGTCTTCCCCGGCGATGCCGGTACCGAGGCCGAGATGGGCACCGATGGCCAGAAAGACGGCGTCGAACCCCTGTTGCTCGAGATCCGTCAAGCTGAAATCACGTCCGAGCCGTTTTCCGGTTTGAACCGCAATTCCGTGGCGCAGGAGGTATCCGATCTCATGGTCCAGGGCATCGGGAGGCAGGCGATAGTCCGGTATCCCGACCCGGAGCATGCCGCCCAGCACCTCAAGCGCCTCGAAAACGGTAATTTTGTACCCTTTCAACCTCAGGTAGTAGGCCACCGTCAATCCAGCCGGGCCGGAACCGACCACCGCGACCTTTTCCTTGCGCTCGGTGATGTCCGGCAGCGGCAGTTCGGACAGGTCGACCTGGTCCGCGGCAAAGCGCTTCAGGTTACGGATGGCGACCGCCGTGTCGATCTCCGCCCGCCGACACTGGTTCTCACAAGGATGCGGGCACACCCGCCCGAGAACACCGGGCAGCGGCAGCCGCTCCATAATCAGCTGCACGGCTTCCCTGTATTTGCCCTGGCCGATCAGCTGGACGTACCCTTGAACGTTGATACCCGCCGGACAGGTCGTCACACAAGGCGCGCGGTCTTTTTTTTCGATATTGAAGGTAATCGGAATGGCTTGAGGAAAAGCCCTTCCGATGGCTTTGCGTTCTCCCAGCCCGACATCCCATTCATTGGACAGGGAGACCGGGCAGACCTTGGCGCACTCACCACAACCGGTGCAGATGCCCTCCTTGACATAGCGCGGTTTTCTGCGGATGGTGACGATGTAGTTGCCGATGTAACCGGAAACGTCTTTGACCTCGCTGTAGGACAGCAGCTCGATGTTCGCATTCTGAGCCACTTCGACCATTTTGGGCGTACCGATGCAAGCGGCGCAGTCGAGGGTGGGAAAGGTCTTGTCGAACTGGAGCATGTGACCACCGATGGTGGTCCCTTTTTCCACCAGATACACCTTGTGCCCGGAATTGCCGATATCGATCGCGGCCTGCATTCCGGCGATCCCTCCGCCGACGACCAGCATGTCGGGGTACACGTCGGCCTCACGGGCCTCGAGGCTTTCGTGATAGTTCACCCGGTTGATGGCCGCGGCCACCAGACTCTTGGCCTTGGTGGTGGCGTCGTCTTCGTTTTCGGTTACCCAGGATACCTGTTCCCGTACTGAGGCCATCTGGAAGTAATAGGGATTCAAGCCGGCCCGCTGGCAGGCCGCCATGAATGTTTTGGCGTGCAACCGCGGCGAACAGGATGCCACCACCACCCGGTTGAGGCCGAAGTCGTGGATATCTTTTTCGATCATGGCCTGCCCCGGATCGGAGCACATGAATTTGTAATCGCGTGCCACAACAACATTTTGCAATTCGCGCGCGAATGCGGCCACTTCCTCGACCCGCACCTTGTAAGCGATGTTGATTCCACAATGGCAAATGTAGAAACCAATTTTTACAGACATGGAAAACCCCTTTTGTGTGCGAATTCCGGCCTTTTCCGGCGGAAGCGAGGGTATCTCACTCGGGCAGTGGCGGCTGTCGGCAGGGATCGGCCGCCTGAAAACGCCTTCCTCCGATGGCTGTCAGTTTGAAAACTGAGTCTCACTACACTTTCTCCTCAACGGTTTGCGACTTAAGAGACCCTGTCAAAGTCTGCACCACCTGCAGCAGTTCATCAGCTTCGGGAGGTTTCAGAATAAAGGCTTCCGGCTCGGGCAGGGCGCCTCCGACGGGAAACTTTTTCAAGCGTTGAAAATGAAAAAAGGTCTTGCGATCAAGCGAGGATAGCATAATGACCGGAATGGCCTTCAATTTTTCGTCCGTTTTGAGAATACGGTATAGCAGGGATTGACGGTCCCGGTAGCGCATCATGTTCAGGATAATAAGGTCCGGAATTTCGGCGATGATCTCGCTCAACTCCGCCGTTCCACTCTCCGCAATGACGGCGTCAAAACCGCAGGTGTGCAGCAGATTGGACAAAAAAATCTGCATTTCCGGTTCGTCGTCGACGACAAGAATCTTTTTTTTCTCCATCTCAGGGGACAAGAGACACCTCTGCACCATCGATGTGGATGGAACTCGGACAGCCGCAAGTTGTGACGGTATCGCCTGATAAAGCACACTCCGTGCCATTCCGGCCACTATATTTAATTTTAAAATAATACCAATCGGTTATGACCATAAGCATCCAATCGTACAGCAGCAGAGCCCTCCTAAAATGTTGCACTGAATGCAACACCCCTTGCGCCGCGAGGGCTCAAGCCGATGAGAGACGCCCAATAGAACACCTTGCAACACTGTTGCGCAACATTTGTTGCGAAACCGTGCCGGCGGTTGACGCCTAAA
This sequence comes from Desulfobacteraceae bacterium, assembly GCA_029287875.1. Lineage (GTDB taxonomy): Bacteria > Desulfobacterota > Desulfobacteria > Desulfobacterales > SG8-13 > JARFQH01. Next base: position 4,255 of record JARFQH010000290.1, read on the forward strand.
TTTCGGTGGAAATCGGACCACGAAGGTCTTCGGGATTCAACGGCTTGACGCGCTGTCATTTCTCTTTTATGATCATCTCGTAAGGACCCAGGTTTCAGACTGACACCGAACTCTGTCTTTCGTGTTCCGCATTGGCCCTGATTGACGTGTTACGATTTGATGCCCCATCCGTTTCTGGCCTCAAACCGCTGATGACGATACTGCGCGCCCCACTTCCCGGGATCCTTCATCGATGACCGCTCCAGATAAATGGTTTTACCCATTGGGAGTGCCGGATGGTTTCGGAAACAGCCGATCATTTGCCCCGCAAACTGCCCCTGAAACTGGCCATCGTCGGTGGGGGACGGGCCTGCAAGTTTTTCCTCGAATCCGCAAAGAATGATTTTTTTCCGCTACTGGATATTCAAGTGGTTGGGGTTTGTGATCTCGACCCCAACGCGGAAGGATTCTTGCTGGCCCGGAAAATGGGCATTTTCACGACGGATGACTTTCGGGATTTATTCAAGATTAAGGACCTGGAGGGCATCGTCGAACTGACGAACGACGAGAATGTCTTTCTGGAGCTTGTAAAAATGCGGCCCAAGGGCGTCGGGGTGCTGGAGCACGATATCGGCAAATTGATCAGAAACATTTTCACGCTCAGCCAGCGCTTGAAATCGGCGGAAAAACAGGTCATCCTCGAAAAAATGTCGTCCGATTTTCTGATCCAGCAAAGTGATGCCGCCATCGTCTTGCTGAACACGGATTACACCATTGCCGAAGCCAACGAGGCGTATTTGAAAATCGTAAACAAATCCAAGGCCGAGGTTGTCGGGACCCCCTGTTACCAGACCTATTACGGATTGAACGCCCCCTGCTCCGTCTCCAGACCGGAATTGCCGTGTCCCATGCTCGAAACGCTCAGGACCGGCAAATCCGCCCATGTCATCCATGAATTTCCGATGACTGCCGATCGACAGACCTACGGCAATATCGTGACCTATCCCCTCAAGGATCAGACCGGCCAGATTTTGCGCATCATCGAAATATGGCGGGATATCACCGATAAAATAAACAGCGGATGGAACAAGCGGGTGGCGGAACTGAAAGCCGACCTGAAAAAAATGGTGCAGGAAGATCGGATGATTTCCCTCGGAAAGCTGGTGGCCAGCTGCGTCCACGAAATCAACAATCCGCTGCAAGGGTTGCTGACTTTCAGTCACATCATGCAGGAGATGATGGCGAAAAAACGATTGAGCCGCGAGGACATTCATAATTGCCGGCATTTTATAGGGCTCATGGCGACCGAACTGGAGCGCTGCGGAAAAATCGTTTCCGGCCTTCTGTCGTTTTCCCGCGAATCACCCCTGGAATACAAAGAAATTGATCTCAACGATATCCTCAATTCCGTCATCTCGTTGACCCGCCACAAGATCGCGCTTCAGAATATTCGCCTCAACATCGGGTTGTCCGAATCCCCCTTGCGCAGCGCAGGGGACACCAATCGCTTGCAGCAATGCCTGCTCAACCTGATCTTCAATGCCGTCGAAGCCATGCCGGAAGGCGGTGACCTTTCGGTGCTCTCCCGGTTGGACCCGAACCAGAAGCGCTGTGTCATCACCGTCAAAGACACCGGGTGCGGAATTCCCAAAGCGGATCTCGACCACATCTACGATCCTTTCTTCACGACCAAACCCGAAGGAGAGGGCACCGGCTTGGGATTGTCGATCGTTTACGGCGTTGTCAAGAATCACAAAGGCAAAATTGCCGTCAAAAGCAGGGTGGGCGAAGGGACGGCCTTTATTTTGAGTTTTCCGATGACCTGAATCTCTGCAGGATGGGTCAACAGGCCGCCGATTCAATCCGCCTTTCACAAACGTCCAGGCCCGACCAACGGAGGCTCCCATGGATGAAAAAATGCGTATTATGATTGTTGATGACGAAATGATCGTCCGGGAATCCTTTTACCACTGGTTCAAGAAGTCCGGGCATCTGGTTGAAACCGCCGCCTCCGGTTTCGAAGCGCTGGAAAAACTGAACGAGGTAGCATTTGATCTTTTATTCGTCGACATCAAAATGCCCGGAATGGACGGACTCGAGCTGCTTGAAAAAATAAAAGCGGATTATCCTGAAACCATGGTGATCATCATCACCGCTTACGGTTCGATTGAATCGGCCGTAAAGGCCATGAAGACCGGCGCCAGCGATTATCTTCTCAAGCCGTTCAAACCGGAGCAGCTTTCGCTGGCACTGGAAAAAATAGCCCAGCAAAAAAAGCTGACGGCGGAGTACAATTACCTCAAGGGCTGCCTGGAGAAGATGACCCGGTTTGACAATATTATCGGGCAATCCGAGGCGATGAAAAAGGTCTTCGAACTGATTCCGGAAATAGCGGAAAGCGACGCCTCTATTTTACTCACCGGCGAAACCGGAACGGGAAAAGAGCTGGTCGCCAAGGCCATCCATGCCAAAAGCCGTCGCTCTCAGAAACCGTTTATCGCCATCAACTGCGGCGCCATACCCGATTCCCTGCTGGAGAGTGAACTCTTCGGGCACCAGAAGGGCGTGTTTACCGGGGCCGACCACGCCCGCAAAGGATTTCTGGAAGTCGTTTCGGGCGGCACGCTGTTTCTAGACGAGATTGGTGATATCAGCCCCAAAATGCAAATCGACCTGCTGCGCGTATTGGAGGACAAAACCATTACCCGTCTCGGCAGCCGGGACCCCACAGCGGTTGAGTTTCGCCTGATATCCGCAACCCGACAGAACCTTGAAGAAGAGGCCAGGGCCGGCCGTTTTCGCGAAGACTTCTTCTATCGCATCAACGTCATTCACATTCATATCCCCCCGTTGCGGGAAAGAAAATCGGACATACCGTTGCTGCTGCAACATTTCCTCAAGAAGTACAGTCAGGAAACCGCCAAACGCGTTGATCACGTCTCTGCCGATACGCTGGATCTTTTAAAGGGCTACACGTGGCCCGGCAACGTCAGGGAACTCGAAAACGCGGTCGAACGGGCAGTGGTTCTCTCCCGCTCCCGCACCCTCGGGGCGGACGATTTTACCTTCCTGCAATCCAAACCCGGAATCTCCAAAAGAGACCCGACGTTGAAGGAAATCGAAAATAATTACATCGCCCAGGTCCTGGAGGAAAGCAACTGGAATGTCACCAAAGCCTCCGGCATACTGGGGATCAACCGGGTCACCCTGCACAAGAAAATCAAGCGGTTGGGATTGAAACGCGAGGCGCCGGCGGTTGCGACAAACGGGTGATTCGATGCCTTTGGGAAACCACACCATAGGAGTATGCGCGCTCGGAAATGGCGTTGAACTTCCTGTAAAAGTCGTCGCCGCGCACGTTTCCGGTTACCTGAAGCTCACCCCAAAAATACTCCCCCCTCTTGCCCACCCGGTGCATGCCTTTTCGGAAAACCGGTTGCAGTACGATGCCGGCGCCGTTCTGCGGGACCTTGAAAACAAAAGATTTGATGACTGCCGGAAAGTCATCGCGGTCCTGAATGTCGATCTTTTCATTCCGATCTTCACCCACGTCTATGGCGAAGCCCGGCAGAATGGAAAAATAGCGCTTGTTTCCACATTCAGATTGTCGGAAAAAAACGACGGTTCTTCACCCGGGCCGGCGAAGATCCTTGAGCGGACAACCAAGGTGGCTCTGCATGAACTGGGGCACCTCTTTAATCTTGAACATTGTCCCGACACCAGATGCCTTATGCACTTCTCCGGCAATCTTGCGGAGCTGGACGACACCCCTCTTGACTACTGCAGGTATTGCGCCACCTATTTTCGGGATGCCCTCCGCCGGTCTTGAGGCCAGGCAAGCAGTACGGATGAGTAAATCAGACCGTCCGTTCCGTCCTGAGAAAACACTTTACCAATCTATCCCAACTGACGTCCACGCCACTTCCAAACAGATCATCGACCGGCTGACCACCGGTGGCGGCCAGCTTTTCGTAATCGGTCCCCAGAAGCTCGAGCAGCATTCCAATTTCCCTTTCCATCCAGTGCACGCTCTCTTCTCCGAAGTAGAGTCCCTTGAGACTTTGTTTCGGTGATTTGGGCTCAAGGATCATCAACCACCCTTCCCGGTAAGGATCCAGGCGAATAATTTCCGGATGCTCTTTCACCCGATGGTTGACGGCCAGAACGGTCCCGGAAGCCGGCGCAAGAACCGCGGCATGGTGGCCGAACCGTCCGAAGGTCCAACCGACCTCGTGCTGTTGAAGCGCTTCTCCGAGAGGCGGCAGGTCAATTGCCTCGGGCACGCCGAAAAGCCGCACGGCAAAATCGTCAAATCCGATGCGCACTCGTCCGCCGTGTTCGAAGCGCAGCCAGTTGTGTCCAAGGTGGTAGTAATAGCCGTTGGCCATCCGGAAACCCGAAACCGAATGGTAACCGGGCACCCCGGGGACTTCGGACACATCCATGTCGTCCAGCAGTTGATCGAAGGTACAGTGATAGCATTCGTAGTTCAGCGTGCAGAGTTTCGGGGCCTCCACGCGACCGGTCAAAACATGGCGACACGGGCGTGACGAGCCGTGATATCTCTCCTGAAGATAGCGCACCCAACGGGGAGCGATTTTTTTTGAATCGTCGTTGCCATCCATCCCCATCGCCTTGCGCATACCCGTGTCGAAAGGGCAATTGTTGCAGTCGTAAGCGTGGTCACAGAGCCGGTAATTGATGACACCGGCCTTCATCCAGATGCACTCGTTTTCCAGCACCTCGAACCCTTCGATCCGGCGCGGCCTCGAGTGGGTTGCCTTTGTGGATTTCAAACTGGTTCGCTTTTTCATTGTTACCCCCCTTTCAGTTAAACGACACCTCTGGACGATGACCTCGATCGGTGCGCCCTTACTTTCCTGCCCGCGCGGTCGGTTCATGTCGGTCGCCGGAGTCGATCGCCGTGTCACGGCCGGCACTGATTCAGCAAATACCGGAGCACGACCAAATCCGGTGATGGGCAGCGGTTGATGCCGCGCGGCGTTTCATCAGAAATGATTCCGCCGGAGAGCATCACGCCGAGTATTGAGGCGCTACGCACATTTCACGCGGCAGCGTAAAGAAATTCTCGGCGCGCAGGCCGTTTCAAGATGGTCCTCTCGGTTTCGGTATCATCGAGCCATTGGTCGAAGGCACACCGTGAGCAGTTGTACTGCCGTAGACACAATTTGGGCATGTCGACGATACCGTCGAGAACGTGGCGACAGATCATCGCGTCGCGAGCCAAAGATCCTCTCTTCTTTCCGAAGGTCTTCTCCATTGTGATCACCTCCCTCTAAGCTGAATCGATCCGCCATGGATCGTCAATCGCCGGGTTCAACCTCTGCTACTGCAACCGGGATGCCAGACACAGGCGCATACTTCACAAGAGCTTAGAATCATTACAAATAAGGAATATAAAGGGGTCGAAGAGAAGAATTCCAGGCTCGAACCTGGAATTTTATTACGATGAGTTTGGCTACACCGAAGAAGAAGATTGACAGTAAAAAGAAGAAAAAGTGTTGTGGTTTCGGGCAGTTAAAAAATGTTGCCAATAGCGACACCCGGTGTGATAAAATTTATCGCGGTCAAGGGTGCCGGATGCGGATCGCGTCTCGTCCTGTTAAAAGAAAAACGGTGTTTGACAATGCTCATTGGCGAGCACCATCGATTCTCGGTGAACCTGTACATGGAGCCGGGTAACCGGATTTTAAAGCGGTCAACTGTTTGAGCGCATTAGCGAGCATTGAACCGAACAACAAGGACACTTTGGTCGAACTCGGGATTTTAGAGTTTGAGATTCATTCGTTTTCAAAGCCTCAGCCTTGTTCGGTTTTAGGCTCGCTTTTGAGCGAGTTTTGAGCGCTTTAAAATTCGGTTACCCGGCGTAATCTATAGTGTATTTTCATCAAGGATTTCTGGGCGAGCACGGGATTGCAATTGCAAGGAAGGCGCATTCTGAAAGCGGCGGCAAAAAAAAATGGCTTGCGGCCTCAGGCAGGACGTAGATCAAATTTTTTAATCTTGCGCCACAGCGTCGTGCGGTCGATGCCCAGCTCGCCGGCGGCTTTACTGCGGTTCCAGCCGTGTTTCCTGAGCGCCGCCAGGAGGTGCTCACGTTCACTTGAGCCCGCGGTTTTTTGGGCCTGATAATCCGGTCCCCGATCTTTATCTTTCAAAAAATTGGGCCGGCGATCCAAGAGGTAATCGGGCAGGTGTCCAGGCTCGATGGACTCCTCGCGGCAGATGATCAGGGCGTGCTCGAGGATATTTTCCAACTCCCGCACGTTGCCCGGATAGGAGTAGTTGAGCAGAATCTGCAGGGCGTCTTCGGAGATGCCCACATGGCGGTTATCCCGTATGGCGGCCATTTTTCGCAGAATATGGTGGATCAGCAAGGGCAGGTCGTTACTGCGGTCTTTGAGGTCCGGCACTTCGATTCGAAACACATTGAGCCGATAAAAGAGATCCTCTCGAAACAGTCTCTCGGCTACCAGCGTCTTGAGGTTCCGGTTGGACGCCGAGATGATCCGCACATCGACTTTCTGGGTGTGGCGGCTGCCGAGCGGGTAAAACTCTCTGTCCTCCAGCACCCGCAACAGTTTGGCCTGAAGCGCTAGCGGCAGATCGCCGATTTCGTCCAGGAAAATCGTCCCGCCGTCGGCTTCATTGAATCGCCCGGGTTTGTCCCGCTGCGCACCGGTGAAGGCCCCTTTCACATAACCGAACATTTCTGATTCAAGCAGGTTGTCGGGGATGGCGGCGCAATTTACTTTCACAAACGGATGGTGAGCACGCCGACTGACGGAATGAATGACCTTTGCCAGAAGATCCTTGCCGGTACCGGTAGACCCCTCGATGAGAATGGTGGCATCCGTGGCCGCCACCACGCCGACAGTCTCGAAGATTCGCTGCATGGCCGGGTCTTTTCCGATCATGTCCTGGAAGGTGTAGCGCTCCCTGATGGCTTGATCGAGTTGCCTGACGAGCGTGAGATCATGAAATGTTGCCAGCCCGCCGATGATGGTGCCCTTCTCATTGCGCAGTGCCAAGTAGTTGGCCCGGATCGGAATCGTCTCGCCGTTTTTGGTGGTCATTCTCCCGTGCCGACTGCTGCGGCTGGAACCGTCAGCGATAGATTCCTTCAACAGGCACTCATCCTGGGCCGCCGCCCCTTCGAATACAGCCGTGCACGGATTTCCGATGACCTGCCGCCGGTCGAACCCGGAGATTTTCTCGGCCTCGCGGTTAAAAAAGGTGATATAGCCGCCACGATTGACGGTAAAAATACCGACATCCAGATTGTCAAGTATGAGTTTCAGGCTGCGTTCTTCATAATGAATCCGGTTGACCAGATCGGCAATCGGTGTGTGGTCCTGAAGAATCGTCAGACAACCGACGATGTTGCGCTGTTCATCATAGATAGGGGTTGCCAGTCGGGTCAGAAGGCGTTTGGTTTGCTCTTCGTTTAATATCTCCACATCGGGTTCATCGGTGGCTGGATCTCCGTTTCGTCTGAGCAGGCACTGCACCATGCACGGAACGCCGGTAAATACTTCCCGACAATCCTGCCCCATGACCTCGTTCTCGCGAAGGCCCATCAACGCCTGGGCGCTGTAGTTCATGGCGGTAATCCAGTGGTCGCAATCGACCGTGAAAGCCCCGATGTTCAACTCGTCGAGCAGCTGGAGCCATTGGTCGCAGCGGATGGTGGTGCCACTTGGTTTAATTGATTTCACGGTCAAGCCGTTGGTTGAATCGTGTCCAGCCATATATGTTTTTTTCCATCGGGTCCCGCCTATATGGCGGGATTATCAGCGGGTGTTCGGCGGCTGATAGCGAAAACGACGAGAAGGCACCGGCAACCGCCGGGTGAATGACATCATTTCACCTGACCCGCATACGGCAGGTGGATGGTAAAGGTGGTCCCGCCCCCTTTTTTACTCTCGAAGGTAATGGTTCCCTTGTGGTGCTCGACGATTCCGAAAACCGTTGCAAGGCCAAGCCCGACGCCGTAGCCTTCTTTCTTGGTTGTGAAAAACGGCTCGAAAATGTGCGCCTGGTCTTCGGGCGCAATTCCTTGGCCGCTATCTCTGACCGCAATCCTCACCATTTTTTTATCTGAATCGGTGCCGGCCGTCAAATCGAGACGGCCGCCGTCCGGCATGGCATCTATGGCATTGAAGATCAGATTGATGATGCACTGCTGCAGCTGGTTGTAATCCCCTATAATTGTCGGCAGACCTTTAGATACCTCGACGGTGAGCCGGATGTTGCTTAATTCGAGTTTGTGCTGGCTCAGAATAACGCTGCGCTCGAGCAGATCGGCGGGATTAACAGCGGTAAAGGCCGGGGGAGACTTGCGTGAAAAGGTCAGCAGGCTGGAGATAATCTGGGAGCAGCGGCCGGTCTCGTTCTCGACGACGGCCAGATAACGCTGGAATTTTTCGCGATGCTCGGCGTCCAGCGGACCACGGTCGGTGATGCGGATCATCAGCCGGATGTAGTTTAGAATTCCCGAAAGGGGATTGTTGATTTCGTGCACCACACTGGCCGCCAGCCGCCCCAAAGACATCATCTTGTCCTGGTGGAGGATGCGGGCCTGATCGGCAATCTCGCGCTCGAGTTTGCGGATCTCACGCAGATCCCTGATGAAGCAGACAAGACCGTCTTCTTGTCCCTGATCCAACAGCACCGCAGCCGAAACCTGAATCGGGATGGTGCGTTCGGCAGCACCCAGCAGTGTGGTTTCGTAAAGGGTGAGCCGGTTCTTTCCGCCGTAGGCATTGCCCACCAGGGCTTTCCGCATCCGGTCTTCCTCTCCTTCCGGAAAGAGTCGTGCCAGGGGCATACAGCCGATGACCCCTTCCCGTCCATATCCCGAAATCAATTCCATGCTGCGGTTGAAGGTGACCACCAGCCCGCTCCGGTCGCAGGCCAGGATGCCGTCCATGGAGCTTTCGATCAGGTTTCTCTGAAAGGTGATGGTTTTGACGAGTTGCTGGCTGGTCTCGGCCTTTTCTTTCTCCAGCAAATCGGTGTAATCGGCCAGCTGTTTGCGGGACGTGTACCGTTCACGAGCCCGCTTCAGGGCCAAGTGCAGAGCCTCGTCGTTGATCGGCTTAGTGATAAAATCCGAAGCGTCGAGTTGGAGGGCCCGGATGGCCAGCTCCATCTCGCCGAATGCGGTTGCCACAATTACCTCGATGTCCGGGAACTGCTTTTTCAGGGATTCGAGCACCTGCAGGCCGTCTAATCCGGGCATGCGAATATCGGTGATCACGATCTGCGGCGAAAATGCTTCACACCTCTGGAGTCCGGTGACACCATCCGCTGCCGTGAGCACATCATAACCGGCGTCTGACAATGCAACCGTCATGACATCGCGGATATCCTCCTCATCGTCGATCAGAACGATTTTCCAGGATGAAATGTCGGTCATTGACTGCGCTCCAGAGCGGGACGGGACTGAATCGACTGCCGGTTGTTTCTCAATAGACGAGAGATAA
>JARFQH010000345.1 GCA_029287875.1 Desulfobacteraceae bacterium
CCTCAAATACTACGTTCCTCTGAAAAAGATGATCAAGTATTACGCCCTTTACGGCATCACGCACCACCACCCCCTGCACTATCAATTCAATTACTCGAACCTTGCCGGAAGCAACATTTTAGGGCAGTGCAAGGTCGAGAACTCGATTCTTTACAAATGTGACATCCGCGGTGACGAGCTGAAAGTTGTCGGCGATACGTTTCACTTCCAGGGAATTGACCTCGCACTCGATCACGACGAAATGATTCTGATCAAGGACAGCTTTCTGATCAAAACCCTGGTCCACAACTGCTCGCACAACCCGGAAAACCCGGAGCTGTTTCTGATCAAGAATTCGGCCTCGACGGCCTTTGTGAACATCCATGGGTCCTGGATCGAAGGCTGTTTCCTCAATCCCTTCAGCACGGTCGATCTGACCAGCCTTCACGGGTGTGCCGTGGGAACCTTCGCTTATCTGCAGGTCGGCGAACTCTGGCACGAGCAAGTGGCCTCCGGCCAGGTTTGGATCAAAGCCGAGGATCAATTTGATTTCAAATACAATTTTCCCGAAAAGGAACTGAAAAGATACATCGACTTTCATCCCGATCGCCGCCCCACCGGAATTTTCATCGATTTTCTGGAAAGCCGTAAAGAAGATTTTCAGGACGTCTTCAACGTGGTTCACCTTTCGGACCCGATGCCTGTTCCTAAGAGTGCTTCCCTGAGCCGCTACGCCGTCGTCAAACCCAAGACCCGCATCGCTGAAAACGTTCTCATCGCCCAGCACGCCTATATCGAAAGTTCTATCCTCGGCAAGGGGGCGAATGCCCAGGAGCACTGCTACATTATCGATTCGAAGCTGAAGGGCAACAACGTGACCGCCCACGGCGCCAAACTGATCGATGTAATACTGGAAAAAAATGTTTTTGTCGGGTTTAATTCATTCCTGCGGGGCACTTTCGAGTATCCGTTGCAGGTCGGTGAAGGCGTTATCGTCATGCCGCACACCATCATCGATATGCAGGCTTCCCTGAGGATTCCACCGGGCCACCTGGTCTGGGGACTGATCAGAAGGCCGGAGGACCTCAAGGAGCACAGCATCGCCCTCGAAGACCTTGGCAAGGTCAAAGACAAACTCAATTTGGGCGCCATGGTCTTCGAAGGCAGCGGCAAGGCCTTCGTCGAGGCCTTCCAACACCGTATCGACCATATCCTCGAAGCCAACGGGGCCTACTTCGACGGCAAGAAGAACAGAGGGCATGCCCAGAAAATCCAGCACATCGCTTACAACATTATTCAACCTCATACTCTCGGAGTGAAGAAAGGCGTCTATCCAACCATAGACATCCGGCCGTGAGGGTTCGCTGAAAATTAGTTGGCAATTTTGGGCGTTGAGGCACCCATCCGGCAAGACGCACAAGGGCCGCCGAAACCGATGCCGCTGGATCGGTTCGGTCTTTTTTTTATTTGAAAAAATTCAGCAGGCCATGCAGATTGGTCAACGGGTGCGGCGGGCAGCCGGGAATATACAGATCCACCGGCAGCAGGCTGTCCAGGCCCGGGGAGATTTCCGGGCTGCCCCTGAAAGGACCGCCGCTGAGCGGGCAGCTGCCCACGGCAATGACCACTTTGGGGGACGGCACGGCTTCGTAGGTTTGAAGCAGTGCCGTTTTCATATTGACGGAAACGGGGCCGGTGACCACGATACCGTCGGCATGCCGCGGAGAGGCCACGAAATTGATCCCGAAACGGGCCAGGTCAAAGAACGGGGTGGCCAGAACGTTCAAATCCGCTTCACAGGCATTGCAGCCGGCGGCCGATACCTGGCGCAGCTGCAGCGAGCGGCCGAATAGTTTTTTAAAGTGCTGCCGGGCGTGTTCGGCCAAGGGGGGCAGCGTGCCGTCGGTCATTAAATGCTCTTTCTCGGCAACCGAAAGCTCAAAATTCCGGGTGAAGGAGACGAACCGGCCTTCGGAAAGACGCTCGCACGCACCGCAGAAGACGCAGCGTCCCATGTCGATCAGTTTGCGCTCGGCATCGATGGCGTCCTGGGGACAAGCCGCCGCGCAGGTGACGGCCAGCTCCCCGGGCGCATCCTTGTGCACCAGCGGCAATCCGCGATAGCGGGCCGGTAATTCGATTTTCTTTTTGGGATAGGCGCTGGTTCTGTATCCCTGTTCGAACCTGTTTTTCAATGTTTTGAGCATGGTCGTTTCACTTTAGAGATCGAATCCGCAGTACGACAGATTGTAACTCTTGTTATTGAGGGGAAAATCTGAAATTCCGGTATCTCGCAGGGACATGGCCAGTCCGTTCCAATTATGGAAAGAAGGATCCTTGACCTTGTAGCGCAAAATCCCGCCGGCCGTATCGGTCAACACGCAGTGCGACAGCTCGCCGCGCCAGGCTTCATTGATCGTCACCACGAATGAAGCCGGCGCCAAAGACGCATCGAAGGCTTCGACACACGCCGTGTCGATCGGTTCGTTCAGCCGGGACTGAACCATCTCGATCGATTGGATCACCTCGTCAGCCCGGATCAAGGCCCGGGCATACACGTCGCCCGTAGATTTGGCATTCTCGGGGATATGCTGCTGCCCGTAGTACCCGGTCGGGAAACAGCGCCGGACATCGTAAGGAATTCCGCACGCCCTGCCGGCCGGCCCCACCAATCCCAATTTTTCCGCCACCGCCGTGCTGACCGTTCCGCAGCCCTCAAACCGCGATCGGACACTGGAAGTGGCAAACAGCAGATCGATCACATGTTCGACCTGGGGTTTGAGTTCGTTCAGGCGCGCCATCAGCGTGCTGCGATCCTCGTCGGTCAGGGGAAAGCGGACACCGCCGGGCCGCACCAGCCCTTTGCCGAAGCGGTTGCCGCACATCCACAGCGACATGTTGAGGAAATCACCACGCATCCGGCCGAAGTAGTTGGCCGGCGGCAAAAATGCGACATCGCCGCTCAGAGCGCCCAGATCGCCGGTGTGGTTGGCGATTCGTTCCAGCTCCAATGCAATCAACCGGATGATGTCAGCCCCGGTATCGGGCTGGACCGCGGTCAGCGCCTCAACCGCCTGGGCCATGCACAGGCTGTTTCCAATGGCGGTGTCACCGGCGATACCCTCGGCCAAAATGGGCAGCCGCTTGGCATCGGCATTGAGCAATAGCGTTTCGGCCCCGCGGTGCTGGTAACCCAATTGAATTTCAAGGTGCAGCACACGCTCTCCGATGCAATTGAACCGGAATTGACCGGGCTCGATAACGCCGGCGTGCACCGGACCGACGGCCACCTCATGGATTTCATCGCCTTCCACGGCATAGTAATCGTAGCGGCCGGGGATGTCTTGGCTGTAATCGTTTCCGAAGACATCCGGCCTGCCGAGCTCGTTGGCGTGATAGCGCACCATCTTCAACCAGGGATGCCCCTCGGGCCGAATCCCGAACTGTTCTGCAATCTCGCGTTCAAACATATGGAAGGGTTCGCACTGCAGCGTCATGGACGGATAGGCCTCCGGCGCATCGCATCCGGCAGCCTGCAGTCGATCGGTCCTTAGCACCGCCAGCAGTTTGACCGCAGAGCCGTCCTGGTAGGCAAAATAGTGGACGACTTTGCCCCCGGCTTCGACGACCGCCAGGGCCTGGCTGCGAAAGTCATCGAAACCAAGGTGCGGGATGCGGTCCCTGTTAATCGCCTCCCCATTTCCGATCTGTAAAAAACCCGTCTCCATTGGTGTCACCTAACCCGAATATTTCAATGCGTTGATGATCGTTTGGTACAGCGTGCCCGGCATCCAGAAAAAGAGTACGATAGAGGTAAAGAGCAGTGCCAACTGGGGCCAGACCATGTTGGGTATTTCTTTGGTTTGAATATCGACCCCGGTGCCGCCGAATGCGATCTTCATGACATGGTTGGCAAAGCCGGCAAAAATCACGCAAATGCTCAGGATAAACAGTCCAACCCCCCAATAGTGTCCGGATCGAAAGGCACCGAGAATAATCAACAGTTCGCCCAGAAAAATCCCGAACGGCGGCATACCGGCAATACCGACAAATCCGCCGAAAAAAGCCACAAAGGTTTTGGGCATCAGTTTGGCAAGGTTTCCGGTCTTCTCAATCAGACGACTGCCGTAACCCATGAGGATATTTCCGGAAGAAAGGAACAGGGCCGATTTGATCAGGCTGTGATGGATCAGACACAGCACGGCGCCATAGGCCCCAAGCCCGCCAATCCCCGTGCCGAAGGCGATGATCCCCATGTTTTCGATGCTCGAATAGGCCAACAAGCGTTTGTACTCGGTCTGTCTGATGATAAACGTTGCCGCTGCCAGCATGGATGCCAAACCGAAGACGATCAGAATGTTGCCGGAAAAATTTCCCAGCCCTGCAGCCTGCATGATTTTATTGGTTTTGAATATCCCCAGGTAGGCACAGTTCAGCAGCACCCCCGACAAAAGGGCCGACGCCGGACTGGGGGCCTCACTGTGTGCATCGGGCAGCCAGGTGTGCATCGGGGCCAGCCCCATCTTGGTCCCGTAACCCACCAGGATAAAAACAAATCCGGTTTTCAGCCACAACGGATCGAGACGCTGGGCCACTTCAGTTAGCGAGGAGAAAGCCACCGGAACATCCACTCCGCCCACACCCATGGAAAGGTCAATCAGTACCGAACCCAAAAGGGCCAGGGCGATTCCCACCGAGCAGATCAAAACATACTTCCAGGTGGCTTCGAGGGAAGCGGCCGACCGGTGGGTGTAAATCAACGGCGCACTGGCCAGTGTGGTGGCCTCGATGGCGATCCACATGACCATGATATGGTCAGAGAGGGTGACCATTGTCATGGTGGATAAAAAAAGCAGCATCGAGCCGGTGAAAATATTTTCCGACTGGATATCGGCTTCCTTGAGATAGGCGGTCGTGTAAATGGAAATCAGGAAAAACAGCAGTGATATGACCAGCAGCGACAAAAGCCCCTCGGGTGTCACCGCAAAATAAGAAGGAAACAGAGCTGTTGGTCGACGGATCCACAGTATAAGGGACAAGAGCAGATGGATGAACCCGGTGATCACCAACAGCGGCCGTCCGGATGTTCGCGGGAGAAAAAAGGCGATGGCACCGGTTAGAAGCGGGGCCAGAAATACAAGTTCAACCATTTGAAGAACACCTATTCCTTTAAGGTTCTGAGCAGTGCCGTGTCCACATCATCGAAGGCCTGTTTGATATTCTGCAGAATGACGGCCATTATCATAACCCCGGCCAGCACGTCGAGCAGGATGCCGAATTCCACGATGTGATGGGCGCGAACGGAAAAACTGGTGCCCACCAGATAGATGCCGTTCTCCATTACGATATAACCGAGAACCATGGCGATCGCGTTGCGCCGGGCCATGAGCAGAAACATGCCCGCTGCCAAAAGGGTAATGGCGGTCGGGAGCAGCAGAGCATTGCTGCTGGACTGGGGCAAATTGAATTTCGGGCTGACGAAAGTGGCGGCCACGATAAGGATCAAGCCGACCAGCAGTGACGCATGATAGCCGACAATGGGTTCGACCTCCCGGCGGATGGCGACTTTTTTGATGGCCAGATAGATGCAAAGG
>JARFQH010000041.1 GCA_029287875.1 Desulfobacteraceae bacterium
GCATCTGCTTTGTTGTCGGGCACTTGAAGTACAAAAGTACGTCTGCGCACCCGACGCCTTGCATCTGCGGCACCCTGTAAACGCTTACAATTAGGTGGTTTGAAGCGCATCGGACTTTGCAACCCTGTGAACGGTTACAAAAAACTTCTGATCATTGCGTTATTGCTGCCGATGACCGGCTGCTATTCTTTCGGCCGCGGAATCGCAACCATGAAGACGTTTCTGAACGATGTCGGCCCTGACGCCATGACTTAAATGACTGACCGGCCCAATCTCATTTTGGCGGCCACGCAACAAGCCGTCTGCTGGATGCTGGCAAGCGCCGGAGACCGACGCTAGTCAAAGTCTGGTCTGCGGAATTTCGACGTTATCGAGGTTGAGCGGCCTGGGGAAGTATAATATCGTGTTCATTTCCCATAGTTTGGGAAGCCGCATCATCATGGACGCCCTGGGGGAGGTTGTCGATACGCTGAGACATGAACAGACCGTGGCCGAATGCCCCGCGTTGGTTGCCGACCTGCAGGAAAAGGAAATGTCGATGTTCATGCTATCCAACCAACTGGCGTCTCTGCAAATCGGATTGTCGGCCCCTAATGTATTCGGCCAGATCGACAGCTATTGTCGTGTCGAAGGAGAACATTATGGGCAACGGGCGTTCAAGAAACTGAACATCGTCGCCTTTAATGATCCCAACGACCTGCTGAGCTATTCCATCGCCCAGGATTTCGTCGACCGTTACCTGGATTCCAGGATGTGCCCGGTGGTCACCAATATCAATATCAACGTCGCCAACCCAATCTCTGCCTTCGGCATCGAGGTCGTCAATCCGATCGCCGCCCATGGCAACTACAACTCCGATGAACGGGTGATCGAACTTATCACCCGCGGCAACAGGCATCTCGAACAAAATCAACGGCTGTCCGGACGCTGCCGCATGATCACGCTCGAAAATTAGACAGTGTCAGAGCGCTGCACTCTTAGTGCCGCAGGAAAGAACCACAGTCGTCCACGGAGTGGGCGGGCGAACTCGAGGCCGGTGAGAATTTCCGCGATATTTAACACTTCTTCAACATCCCACGGGAACAGGCCAATCGCCTTCCAGATCGCGAGGTCTCATTCGGCTACACATATCAAATTATATCAATTAATTGTGTCAATAATCGGTCTGTCGAACCTCTTGGCACAAATCTTGTTCTCCATCAATCCGGAAAGCGGCACATTATCGACCGCACGACTCTGGTCCCGGATGGTACAATTTTATTTCCAGATAATTGGTACTGTTTTATTTCTTGATTGACAGCCGTCGCTTTTTTCACTAACGCTGTGTCCATATCGTTTTCGGAACCAGCACCGTGACACAAACATTTTAAACCCATCGAATGAGGTTCTTATGTCTAATCTAGTAGCGATCGAGTTTCCCGACGAGCACACCGCTTTTGCCGTGCGGGCGGAATTGGCCAAGATGCAGAAAGAGTATCTGATCGACATGAAGGACGTTGTCGTGGTCACCAAGGATGAAAAGGGCAAGGTCAAACTGCACCAGGCGGTCAACCTGACCTTGACGGGAGCGGTGGGCGGCAGCTTCTGGGGCATGCTCATCGGCATTCTCTTCCTGAACCCCCTGCTGGGCGCCGCCGTAGGCGCCGGCGCCGGTGCGCTGAGCGGCAAGCTGTCGGACATCGGCATCGACGACAAGTTCATGAAGGAGTTCAGCAAGGACTTCACACCCGGCGCATCGGCCTTGTTCGTGCTCTTTCGCCACGCCACAGGTGACAAGGTCCTGGAACGCCTGCAAAATTTCAAAGGCAAAATCCTGAAGACATCGCTTGCCATCGACGATGAGAAGCGGCTGCGGCAGGTACTCGAAGTATAACCAAATCACGCACCGGCGCTGCCGGGGATCGGAAAGGAGTTCTGCCATGCTGGAAACCCTGACGGAGAGTATGCAGTCATCGCGAAGCGAAAGCCTGGCCAAGGCCTTTTCGCGCTGGGGTTGGAGCGGTTTTTGGGCCCTGGTGGGGATGGGGGCGCTCCCCCTCATCATTATGCTCTACACGTTTGTCTTTTCGGGCACTCCTTCCGGCAGCTCGCGGTCCGGGCTGCCGCTGGTGCATTTTCTTTCGACCCTCGGATTGCTGCTTTTGGTTTTTCTGACGGCGTGGTTCTATCGGTACACGCGCATTGCCAAACGTATCCAGGACCCCGCGAGACGGCCATCCGAGTCTTCCCTGCGCCGCACCGTGTGGACCGGCGTGGTGGCGACCAACCTGGCCATCCTCTTTTCCATGCTCGTCCTGTTGTTCGAGGTGGGCACGCTGCTGTTTTATTTCCTGTCGGCGCCACAGGCGGGTCTGCCAACCGTGCAGACGACCACCGAGGTTGCCAGCTGGGTATCGGCGGTCGACATGATGAACCTGATGTCGGTGATCCTGGGTCTCGGGGGCGAGATCTTCGCCCTGATTTTCGGGCTTCTTCTTCTTTTTCGGACCCTGCAGTTACCGGCGCAATCGGCCGAGGGGTCGGAAAC
>JARFQH010000008.1 GCA_029287875.1 Desulfobacteraceae bacterium
CAGGCGAAACGCTGGGACTTCTCTTCGAGCTGGCCGAAGAAGCCGGCCTTGCGGACGCCATCGAGAGCATGTTCACGGGTGAGAAAATCAATCAAACCGAAGAGCGCGCCGTTCTGCACGTGGCCCTGCGCAACCGCGAAAACACGCCGATTTTCGTAGACGGACAGGACGTGATGCCCGAGGTCAATGCCGTCCTGGACAGGATGGAGACATTCTCTCACAAGGTCAGGTCCGGGCAATGGAAGGGCTACACCGGTAAAGAAATCTCTGATGTCGTCAATATCGGCATCGGCGGGTCCGACCTCGGGCCGGTAATGGTCACCGAATGCCTCAAACCTTATTCCGATAAGCCGGCCGTCCATTTCGTGTCGAACATCGACGGAACTCACATCAGCGAAACCCTGCGGCACCTGAATCCCGAGACCACGCTCTTCATGATTGCCTCCAAGACCTTTACGACCCAGGAGACCATGACCAATGCCCACACGGCCCGCCGGTGGTTCCTGAACCGCGCCGGGGACACTGCCCATGTGGCTCGGCACTTTGCGGCGCTCTCGACCAACATCGAAAAAGTCGAGGAATTCGGGATCGACCGGGAGAATATGTTTGTCTTCTGGGACTGGGTCGTTGGGCGCTCTTCGCTGTGGTCGGCCCTGGGGCTCTCTATCGCCTGCGCGATCGGTTTCGAGAATTTTACCGAACTGCTGCAGGGGGCCAACGACATGGACCGGCACTTCCGAGACTCGCCGTTCGACAAGAACATACCGGTCGTCCTGGCCCTGATCGGGATCTGGTACAACAATTTCCTCGAGGCCCAGACCGAAGTGATTCTACCCTACGATCAGTACATGCACCGTTTTCCGGCCTACTTCCAGCAGGGCAACATGGAGAGCAATGGCAAGTCGGTGGACCGCAGGGGCAGCCGGGTCGGTTTTCAGACCGGACCGATCATCTGGGGCGAGCCGGGCACAAACGGTCAGCATGCTTTCTACCAGCTGATTCACCAGGGGACGAAGCTGATTCCAGCCGACTTTCTGGCGCCGGCGGTCAGCCACAATCCCATAGGCCGGCATCACGACATCCTCCTGTCCAACTTCTTCGCCCAGACAGAGGCGCTGATGCGCGGCAAAAACCGGGAAGAGGTGGTGGCCGAGCTGCGGAAAGCCGGAAAGTCGGACGAGGAGATTGAAAAGCTGGCGCCTCACAAAATCTTTGCGGGCAACAAGCCGTCCAACTCCCTATTATTTAGGAAATTAACGCCCCGCACCCTGGGCCGTCTGATCGCCATGTACGAACACAAGATCTTCGTCCAGGGCGTCATCTGGAACATTTTCAGCTTCGACCAGTGGGGCGTCGAGCTGGGCAAACAACTGGCCGGCAAGATCCTGCCGGAACTCGAAGACGACGCTCCGGTGGCGTCCCACGATTCATCGACCAATGGACTGATCAATGCCTTCAAGGAGATGAGACGGTTGTCTACCTGAATGCTGTCCGCACCGATGCCGAATCCCTTCCGGCTTTCTGTAAAAGGTCATCGTGTCGGCAGGGCGGCAAGAAGAAAAGGAGCATAAATGAAACAGCTTGTTTTACTGCGCCACGGCGAAAGCGTCTGGAACAAAGAAAACCGCTTCACCGGCTGGACCGACGTGGCCCTCACCGAACAGGGTACGAGGGAAGCCATGGAGGCCGGTCGGACACTGAAGAGGGAAGGGTATCGTTTCGATATTGCCTTTACGTCGGTTTTGAACCGGGCTATCAAGACGCTTTGGTTGGTCATGGAAGAAATGGAGTTAATGTGGATCCCGGTGCACCGCAGCTGGCGGCTCAACGAGCGCCATTACGGCGCCCTGCAGGGTCTCGACAAGGCCGAGACCGTCGCAAAACACGGCATGGAACAGGTCCACATCTGGCGGCGCAGCTATGACATCCGGCCGCCGGCCCTGACTCTGGAGGACGACCGCAACCCCGCTAAAGATCCACGTTACGCCGATCTCAGTCCAAAAGACCTCCCGCTGACAGAATGCCTTAAGGATACGGTGGATCGGTTTCTGCCTTACTGGATCGGCTCCATTGCGCCGGAGGTCAAGGCCGGCAAACGGGTGTTGATTGCCGCTCACGGCAACAGCCTGCGGGCATTGGTAAAGTATCTGGACAAGGTCGCCGATGATGACATTGTCGGCCTCAATATCCCCACCGGAATCCCGTTGGTCTACGAACTAAAGGACGATTTGACGCCGATCGATCACACTTATCTGGGCGACCCCGAAGCGGTTCGCAAGGCCACCCAGGCCGTGGCCGACCAATTGAAGAAGACATCCTGAATTCAAAGGGAGGGTGGCGTGGCATTTCCCCCTAACAAGACCAAAATCGTTTGCACCATCGGACCGGCCTCCGATTCACAGGATATCCTGGAACGCTTGATCCGGGCAGGAATGAACGTGGCCCGTCTCAACTTTTCGCATGGTGATTTTGCCGAGCACCAGGCCGTCATCCGGCGAATTCGCGAAGCCTCACGGACCACGGGCCAACGGGTGGCCATCATGGCCGATCTTCCCGGCCCGAAGATCAGGCTCGGCCAGTTTGCTGAAGAGCCGGTCAAATTGAGGGTCGGCGACACCTTTACCCTGACCACGGAAGAGATCGAAGGGACCGTCGACCGGGTTTCGGTCACCTTTGCGGAACTGCCGCAGGCCGTGCGACCGGGGAACCGGCTTTTTCTGAACGACGGCCTCATTCAGCTCAAGGTGCTGGAATCGGTCGGCAGGGAGGTGCACTGCGAGGTACTGATCGGGGGACAGCTGAGTTCCCGTAAAGGCCTCAATCTGCCCGGCATCGATTTGGGTATCAGCGCCTTCACCGACCACGACCGGCATTGCCTTGCGTTTGCTCTCGAAAACGGTGTCGACGCGATCAGCCAATCCTTTGTCGAGAACGCCACCGACATTGCCGCCGTTCGGAAAGCTGCGGCCGATATCGGTCATGATCCTTTCCTGATTGCAAAAATCGAGCGCTCCGGCGCGCTCGATCATATCGACGATATTCTGCAGGCGGCTGACGGCATCATGGTGGCACGCGGCGATCTGGGGGTGGAGATTCCGATCGCGCAGATTGCGATTGTTCAAAAACAACTCATATGGAAAGCCAACCGACTCGGCAAGCCTGTCATCACCGCCACGCAGATGCTCGAGTCGATGACCACCAACCGCCGGCCCACCCGCGCCGAAGCCACCGATGTCGCCAATGCCGTCCTGGACGGCACCGACGCCGTCATGTTGTCCGGTGAATCGGCCATGGGCCAGTTTCCGGTGGATGCAGCGGATATGCTGACAACCATTGCCGCGAATATTGAACCCCTGCGGACCGTTTTTCCTGTGCGGGAAGAACTGTCGGCATCCGATCGAGATAAGGACGTGAGTCTGCCCGACCTGATTGCACGGAGCGTCGTTACCACCTCCCAGCGGATCACCCCCGCCGCCGTAATCGTTCCGACCCACAGCGGCGCCACCGCCCGCCGCATCACGCGCTTCAGGCTGCCGGTCTGGATTACGGCGGTGAGCAGCTACGAGAAGACCTGTCAGGATCTGCTTTTTTCCTACGGTGTTTTTCCGGTCTGCGAACCGGAACACCCGACCGACTGGCGGTCCTGGATTCGAAACTGGCTCAAGGTTCAGGAGTTGAGCGGTCAATTGGTGGTGATGACCGAAGGCCCGTCCCGCAAACACCCGGAACGGAACAACCGTATGGAAATCGTCAACCTGAAAAAATCGTGAACGTTTGAAGCGGGAGATAGTCAGCATGCTGCAACGGTCCATCTTGAGAACCATTTTATCAACCGGCCTTCTGCTGACCTTTGTCGCGGGATGCGCCGGTCCGTCGCCACGGTCGAATTATTATCTGCTCAACGCCTTGCCGGATCAAAAGGCCGGCCAAACGACAACCGCAGCTTCCGACGGCTTGTCGATCGGCATTGGGCCGGTTTCCTTTCCCGGCTATCTGGACCGACCGCAGATCGTCATTCGATCCGGCCCGAACGAAATCTCTTTTTCCGAGTTCGACCGCTGGGCTGAACCTTTAAAAAACAACTTCACGCGCGTGCTCAAGGAAGACCTGGTTGAACGTCTAAGGACCGACAATATTTTCGTCTATCCCTGGCCTCCCGAGGCTGTTTTCGAATTCCAGGTTTCGGCCGAGGTGACCCGGTTCGATGCTCATCCGGGCGACAGTGCCAAACTGGATGTGCAGTGGGTGATATTACGGGCTCACGACAGAGAAGTCATTTTGAGCCGCAAATCATCCTACACCGTCGAACTCGATAGATCGGACTATAAAACCATTGCGGCCGCTCAGAGCCGCACAGTGGCCGATTTCAGCCGCGAGGTGGCTGCCGCGGTCACTGAAGTATACCGCAGGGAGCACGGGCATTGAATCGTGCTAAAATTGACTTGATTTTATTCAAATACCGGTTGTATAGTAGTACTAATCATCGAGGGCCCGTCAATTACCGTCGGGCCGGTTTCGCACTGAAGGGAAGATCCATTTGGCCAAGTGGCACCTGCAGTTTGGGACTATGAGAATTTTTTAGGAAAGGAGGGTGTCGTTATGGCCAATGGAACGGTAAAATGGTTCAACGAAAAAAAAGGCTACGGCTTCATCGAACAGGAAGATGGAACGGATGTATTCGTTCATCACACCGGTATCAATGGAACCGGATTCAAAACGCTTGCAGAAGGCGACCGTGTGACCTTTGACGTCGAGAAGGGCCAAAAGGGTCTCGCCGCGGTCAACGTGACTGTCGTTTAGACGTCCCATTTTTTTAAAGAAGAGGGCATTTTACCAACTCCGGGTGAAATGCCCTTTTTTCATGCCTCGTGCGGTAAATTTTATCCGTTTGGGTTTCGGACCGTGAAGAAAACGATACGTTTTGCAATGTTTGTGATCCTAATGGTTCTCGGCGCCGGCATAACGCTTGCCGGTGACGGTGGCGATACGGCCGGGCCGTCGCAGACAGTAGCGACAGACCCCTTAAGCGCGACCTATACGATCGCGGAAAGCGAGATCCGGCTGATCGGTGGTCGCTCCGAACTGCAGGCTGCGCCCGGTTCAGCCATGCGAACAAAGACGCTGGTGTTCGGTAAACCGGTGTACGGCGATCTAGATGGGGACGGCGACGAGGACGCCGCAGTGATCCTCGTGCAGGATCCCGGCGGCAGTGGAACCTTTTACTACATAGGGGCCGCGCTCGGCGTAAAAGGCGGCTATCGGGGAACCAATGCCGTGTTGCTCGGTGACCGCGTGGCGCCGCTGAAGGTTGACATCCGCAATGGCCTCATTTTTATCGACTACCGCGACCGCAGGCCGGAAGAACCGATGGCCATTGCGCCGTCCGTCGGCAAGTCGGCCTACCTGACCCTCGAGAATGGCAATTTGACGCCCATAAAGCCACTGGAGAAAGGCGAGCAAGTGCTCCAAGGATGGGTTACCATCGGCCATGAGGTTCGATCGTTTGCCCCGTGTTCGCAGGCCGACGAGCTTTGGCTCATCGGAAATTCTCCGGCTTTAAGCGCGATTGTGACGGCCTACCGGGAAACGCTGCCAAAGCCGATACCCTACTCACCCCTTTTCATGGTCCTTGCCGGTAAAGTCACCACGCCGGTGACCAGCGGCTTCGGAACGAAGTACACAGCCGCCTTTTACGCCACGCAGCTCGTGCGGGCGCCCTCTAAGGGTAGCTGCGATAATTGAACCCTCTCACATAGCCAATATCGATGCACTGCTTTCGCACGCCAAACAGATCATTGTTTATCGCATTTTTCAAGAAGCCTTCGCTAATATCAGAAAGCACTCTCAGGCAACGCATGTAAAAGTGACGATAACAAAAAAAGAAACCTCCGCCCCGTGCTGCTGATTTCCTTGAACTTGCAAAAACGGCACATTTCTGAATCGGAAACTGATCCGCGCTTTTCATAAAACCATGGATGGGCACTCACTATCCGTCACGCCTGTGATTTTTCCTGTTTTTGTTTCTCTTCGGCCTGAATAACCGCTCCGGCGGCGGCTGCGCTGGCCTCTAAAATCTTTTCGCGGGTTTCGGCGTCTGTACGGGCCAGGGATTCTTTAAACTCCGGCGGCAGCGAGACCGTGACGTTGCGGGGCGCGAAGCTGAGGCCGGCTTCCTGAAACGCCTCCTGCATCAACCGGTAGACCTGCTTGCGGATGGCGAACTGTTCTCCGGGCGGGGTTTTGTATTTGACGCGCACGATCAAGGCCGAATCGTCGTCCATCTCTCTGACCCCCTGGGACTTGATGGGGCCGAGCAATTTTTCCCCGAGCTCGGGATCCTCCATGATAATCTGATAGACCTTCTTCTTGACGAGCTTGCGGACCTGCTCGACATCCGTGCCGAAGGGCACCCGGAAGTCGAGCTTGGTGATGATGTAGTCGCGGCTGAAATTCGTGACCGAACTGATGTCGCTGAAAGGGATCGTGTAGACCATGCCGCGCGGGTGACGGAGCCGGAGCGACCGCAGGGAGATGTGCTCTACGGTGCCCTTTTGGCTTCCGGTGACCACATAGTCACCGACCCGGATGGCGTCGTCGACCAAAAAGAACATCCCGGAGATGATATCCTTGACCAGGGTCTGGGCGCCGAAGCCGATGGCCAGGCCGATCACCCCGGCACCGGCGATCAGAGGAGCGATGTCGACACCGACGGAAGACAGCGTGATCAGTGTCACTATAATGATGATGACCGTCAGAACGAACTTGCGTAGAATCAGTAAAAGGGTGCCGATGCGGGACCCGCCGGCACCACCTTCTTCACGGTCTTCATCGTCGTCCGGCATTTCCTGTTTGAGCCGGCGCTGGATGGCGGCGCTGATTATTTCCCAGCCCACGTAGCCGATGATCACAACCACCAGGATGTTGAAGACGGCCTCGGAAACCCGTTCACCAATGGGCAGGTTGATGCCCCATATGCTCAGGAGCCATAAGGCCATCCAGGTTGCCAGTGCGGCCCGCAGTCCGATCCGAATCACGCGCTGCATGCGTTGGAGATTGATTTGACGCGATGATTCATCCTTTTTTTCTTCGGTTGCATCCGCAGGGGTTTTAGGACCTTCGGCCGCACTGGCCGTGTCCCTGTCCTCCTTAACCTCAGTTTCCCCACCGATCGATGCTCCGATCGGCTTGCCTAAAGAACCCTCGGAAAAATCCTCTGTGCCGGGAGTCGACAGGGTGTCCTCGAATTCAACCCGCTCGGCCTTCTCGCCGGTCTCTACAGTATTAATGGCTTCCTTCAGTTCATCCGGCGGTTGGACCAGGGCAAAGCTGGCGTCGAGAATTTGCTGCAGCCCCCAATCGAGAAGCAGATAAAGGGGAATTATCGACAACGTCTTGATCCCCAGGAAGCGGGACGAGTCTGAGAGCAGATTTTCCACCGTGGAAAAAGCCAACAGCAGGACGACACCCAGGCCGGCGAAAATGTGCCAGCGGCTCGCAAGGCCGGCGCGGATGCTGTTTTGCGGCAGGTTTTCCATAAGCAGCGCGGCAACCTGTTTGCGCCGGCCGGCAATCATCCAGATCAGCATTCCGGCGACGACGATGCCGACCAGGAGCAAAGATTTGAAATGGTCCGCTTCGCTGGCACCCGCCAGGCGGATGATGCCGCAGGTCAGGGTCCCGAAACTGGTGACCACGGCTATGGCAACGACCCAGCGATACACGTATACGGCGGCTTCGTCGGTGACCGGCAAAAAACGCAGGTTTTTATTGCCCGGCGCCAGAAAAAACCTGGTTAAAATCGCTATCGCCCAAACGACCAGAATCGCCACCAGGTAAGTCGCCACTAGAACGCGCTGGGGTGTGGTGCGGTTCAGAAAAATATAAAAAAACGTCAGGGTTGCACCTGCGAGCAGTATCATGCCGCCAATGCGCAGCAGGGCCAGTCCGGCCGAAGCCCCGAGCCTCGTTGTCATTTTAGTGCCGGGGGTTTCCTCGAGACGCCTGCGGGCGCCGGTCGTCAGAAAACGGAACAGCAACACGATAGCGAAGGCGCCCGCGAAGAGGGCCACAACGCTGATGATGGTTCGCGCCGGATGGCTTTCCTTCTCGCCGGTGCCCAGATAGGTGAAGATCGACGGTATTTTTGCCGGCGCCGCAGTGGCCCCGGATTGGAGAAAAGCGATGCGCTCTTTCAATTTCTCCATCAACTCTTTTGATGCGTTGATGAAACCGACCAAGCGGCCGGTGTTTTCAACCGGCTTTGCCGCCGCGGCCTCTTCATCGGCCTGTTTTTTCAAGGACTCGATCAGAAGGCGCCGGACCTGCTCGTCGCTGAGGGCGGCCATGAAGTCGTCGACCTGGTCGGCCCCGATGGACGCGGGAAGCTGAACCTCCTCCGGTGTGGTTTCCTTGGCCTTTGATGCCTTGGCTGCCATTACCGCTTGTTGAGACGCCTCGGCCCGGGTCGTTTCGAAAACCGGCAGCGAGATCACTGCGGCGCATGTCATGACGGCAATGGTGGTCAGACATAAAAACCAACGGCTATTGCATCTCTCTTTGGACATCGGTTTCTCCCGCATGATGGTTTTATTCGGAGTAGGGGAGCCAGCGCCGAACGATACTTTCGAGTTGACCGCTCTTGGAGATGCTGTCAAGAAAACGATCGGCGGATTCCTTCAGTCCGGGATCGGTTTTTCTCATTCCCCAGGCAAGATACTCGTCGGTCAGCGGTGAGGGCAACACCGTTAAATCCATCGATTGATTTTCAGCCAGCATCATGAGCAAGATCGGTCCGTCTTGAATAAACACGTCGATCCTGTTCACCAGCACAGGCGTCAGCAGGGCATCCATGGCCTCGCGGGTCGATTGATAGGCGGTGATTCTCTGGGCAGATTGAAAATTATTGTTGACATAGGCTTCGCCGGTTGTGCCCTTGACGACACCGAAGCGCATTGCGGGCGCCTGGCCGAG
>JARFQH010000237.1 GCA_029287875.1 Desulfobacteraceae bacterium
CGAAGCCTACGTCGGTGATGGTATCCTGGTCAACTCGGGACCCTTCGACGGGATGGGAAACAAAAGAGCCCAGAACGAGATTGCCAAATATCTCGAAGAGCACCGGATCGGCAAAAAGACGGTCAGTTTTCGTCTGCGGGACTGGGGCATCTCCCGTCAGCGCTACTGGGGAGCGCCGATTCCGATAATCCATTGCCCGGACTGCGGGATCGTGCCGGTATCTGAAACGGCTTTGCCGGTGCTTCTACCGGAAGACGCCGATTTGCTAGAGGGTGGTCGTTCGCCGCTGCCGGTTATGGACAGCTTTATCCGCACTTCCTGTCCGCAATGCGGACATGCCGATGCCCGGCGTGAAACCGACACAATGGACACTTTCGTCGAATCTTCCTGGTACTTTGAACGCTACTGCAGCCCGCATTACGTCAAGGGGATGTTCAACCGGGATGCCGTGG
Source organism: Desulfobacteraceae bacterium (assembly GCA_029287875.1). Classification (GTDB taxonomy): domain Bacteria; phylum Desulfobacterota; class Desulfobacteria; order Desulfobacterales; family SG8-13; genus JARFQH01. Next base: position 453 of record JARFQH010000237.1, read on the forward strand.
ATTACTGGATGCCGGTCGATCAGTACATCGGTGGAGTTGAGCACGCCATTTTACACCTGCTCTATTCGCGCTACTACACCCGCGTGCTGCGCGACCTGGGCCTGGTGGATTACAAGGAACCCTTTACGCGCCTTTTGACCCAAGGGATGGTGTGCAAGGAATCATTCACTTGTGACGAACACGGTTTTCTACTGCCGGAAGAGGTTGACGACAAAACCGAGACGCCGTGCTGTGCCAAATGCGGTCGATCGGTGACCGTCGGTCGCGTCGAAAAGATGTCTAAATCGAAGAAAAACGTGGTCGATCCAAATGTGCTCCTTGAAAAATACGGGGCCGACACGACCCGTTTGTTTTGCCTGTTTGCAGCGCCGCCGGAGAGGGATTTGGAATGGAGCGAACAGGGAGTCGACGGCGGTTACCGTTTCCTGACCCGTGTATGGCGATTCTTTACCTATTGGATCGACATGGTAAACGCGGTGTCACCGTTCGACGGCCGTCCCGATCTTCTCGAAGATTCCGCCCGCGACCTGTACCGCAAGATCCACGAAACCATTCAGCGTGTCACGAGAGATATCGAAGACCGGTTTCACTTCAACACAGCGATCAGTGCGGTCATGGAACTCTTCAACACGATGGCGGTTTTCGAGCCAGGCGAGGCCTCTGCCACAACCATTGCGACCATGCGCTATGCCATGGACACCGTCGTGCTGCTTCTCTCACCCATAGTTCCGCACTTTGCTGAAGAACTCTGGCAGGCACTGGGCCACGAGTCCAGCGTTCTTCAGGAACCGTGGCCGAAATTCAGTGAAAGCGCATTGACAAGAGACGAACTCGAAATCGTGGTCCAGGTGAATGGAAAGCTCCGGAGCCGCTTTAACACCGGCGCTGATACCGACGACGATACGCTCAAGAAAAAGGCGCTGACCGACGAACGGGTCAAAAAATTCATTGAAGATCGGCCGGTCAAAAAAGTGATCGTTGTGAAGAAAAAACTCGTCAACATCGTGATCTGAGAGCCAGGTGTTCGAATTGGATATTCCCGGGAAAATTATCGGAATCGTGATTCTGGCCGTTTTCACCATTGCCGCCTGCGGGTATCGTTTTTCAGGGGGCGGTGAATTGCCGGGCGAAGTGAAGCGGGTCTATATTACCATTTTTAACAACCGCACCTCCGAACTCGGTGTCGAGAACGTACTGGCGGCTCAGTTGACCGATGAGTTCGTCACTCTTGGGCCCAAGGGTGTCCTGGTGAGTGAGCGGCAAACCGCCGACGCAGAGCTTTCCGGGGTGATTACAACCGTAGCGATTAACACCGTTACACTGCGGACACAATTGAGCAGTGCGGAACGGCGGGTGAGGATCACGGTAGCGGCTCGTCTTACGGGGACTAACGGCAAGGTCCTCTGGCGGGCTGATGCGATTTCGGCAAGTCAACCTTACAGGGTCGAAGCCGACAGATTAACGACGGATGTCAACAAGCGCGCGGCGATTGCCAGCGCTACCAGGATCCTGGCCGAAACGATATACAACCGCATGACCTCGGGTTTTTAGCCGAGCATCCCCGAGGATTCCCGCTTCCGAATATTGGTCGAAAAAGGGGCTATCCAGAGCATTCCTGCCACAACGCCCGTTTTTTGAACGACGATATTTCACTTGCGGGCGGCATTGACCTGTTTAGTCAGGCGGGAGATCTTTCTGGCGGCGGTGTTGCGGTGGATGACCCCTTTTTTGGCGGCCTTGTCGATTGCCGACTTGGCGGTGTTCAATTCGGCCGCCGCATCTGCGCCGCTCTGGTCGGCAACGGCCTGCCGAACATCTTTCACCACATTTTTTACCCGGGTTCTGGTCGATTTGTTGCGCAGGCGTCGGATGTCGTTCTGCCGCGCCCGCTTCAAGGCTGATTTATGATTGGCCAATGCTGCCGCTCCTTTTTTGATGATAACGTTTAGAGTGAGCGATTGTCGAGGTTACCGCAAATGCAGAGCAGATGTCGCAGCTGCAGTAAGATCGGCAACCCCGAATGGTTTCAAATTAGTAAACAACAATTACTATTCAATCTGCTCATCGATGTCAAGAATTTTTAAAACGCAAATATGTCGGGCCGGTATCAGATCCAGAGCAGCGGTTCTCGGTGAACGATGACATGGAGCCGGTCACCCGGTGTCATCAATGGGATGTTCATTTTTGAAAGAAATGGCCGGAACCAGAGAGGTCCGATTGACGGCCGGCATATTATTGTATTATTGTGTCCTTAGCGTTACTGTTTGATACTTAGAACCGCCGCTGTCTTATTTTGCAACATAAATACCCGCTATGACGATTAAACAGAAATTTTTTTTGGCAGCGGCGCTCACGGTCATTTTATCTACGCTGCTATTGATTGTTTTCGGTGAAAACGGGTTGACCGACCGAAAGCGCCTGAAGGCCCGGTATCGTGAGGTGGTATCGGAAAACACGGCCATTGCGAAAGAAAACGCACGGCTTTACCGGCAGATCGAGCGGTTGAAAAACGATCCGGCCTACATCGAGAGCATTGCCCGCCGCGAGTTGGGTATGATCGGCAGTAACGAAGTGATTGTCAAACCTTTAAATCCGGTATTGTCTGACCGCGTCAGCCATGCCAATAATGGAACCGACGGCGGCGACGGAAACCGTTGATTCAGGTAACACGCGAAAGGCGGACATGATGCATTCGGGCGACACCGGCATTCGAACGGCGACCATGGCCAAGATTTACGCCGGACAGGGGCACTACGACATGGCCGCCGAAATTTACCGTCATCTTCTGAGCGAGGATCCCGATCGTCGGGATTGGGCCGATGCTCTCGCACAGATCGAGGCGAAGCTGGCTGCCCATGCAGAGAGCCGTTTCCGCGATCCGGCTGGTCGATTGGCCGAATGGATCGGGTTGATGCTGAGCTACCGGCGATTGTTGGATCTGCGGGACATTCGGCGCCAGGTCTCACAAAAAAATACAGGAGGTCGAAAATGAACGATAAAAAAGTTGCGGAAGTGATCGATATCGCCATTAGACGTGAAGAGGAAGCCTACCGGTTTTACATGGATATCTTCGACAAAGTTCACGAGCGGTCGGCAAAGGATACCCTGGAGTTTATCGCCAACGAAGAGAAGAAGCACCGCGAATTTCTGGTCAGATACCGTGATGGCGGATTCGGGGTGCAGGCCCTGAGAATGAACGATCCGGTTGAATACAAAATCGCCGAGTATCTTGAAGAACCCCCGGTGGCGGAAGATATGCGCAGTGAAGATGTTTACCTGGTTGCCGCTCACCGCGAAATGCGATCGCATGATTTTTACACGGAACTGGCGCGCCTGCATCCCCAGGGCGATCTGCATACCATGTTACTGAAGATCGCCAGTGAAGAACTGAAGCATAAGGAGAAGATGGAATATCTGTATGCCAATACGGCATTTCCTCAAACCGATGGCGGTTAAGTCCATATTTGCAAATCGAAACACTAAGGGCTTACTGAAGAATAACGTCGCGTTGTGGACGCCGATGCATCCGTCCGGCTGCCAATGCGAAAGCTCAAAATATCCAGACATTCGTGCGTTTTCGCGCCTTGCCGGCCGGACGCCTCAACGCCTAATATGGCGAACTTGTTAACCTAGAATCCTCGGTCGATGGCTGGACCGTGGCCGGCATTTTCAGCGGCCCGGCAAGCTCATTTTGGTGAGGCTTTTTCAGTATTGTCAGCGGGGTTTTGAGTCTGCGGCTCAAGAGTCTTTGTCGAATAAAATACCGCTTTGACTCGTTTCTGATCACTGCCCGCCACCGTTATTTCACCGGTTTTACGACCCCAGGAGATCTTTGATCCCGTCAGCGTATTTTTCCCGTCGGTTACGAAAGAATTCTCGCCGATCAACTCGACCACGTCGTCTTTCAACCGGTATTCCGCACGATCGGTTTCAGCCCGGCGGTTATCGGCGTTTATCTTAACATGCCCGATCGCCTCGATTTTTTCAATCGAATCGGCGCCGGACACCCCTTTAGTGCCCGCGTCTGCTGACCGTTGATAGGTGATTTTAAGTGTGTCGGAGCGAATGGAAAAATTTCCTTGAACGGCTTCCACGTTTCCGATGAATTCGGCATAGTTCTGATCACCGTGGCTGACCAGGCGGTCGGCTGTAATTTCAATCGGCTGGGTGGCCAAATCATTTTCAGGCGGCCCGGTTTTGTCGGCAGGAGAGACACCGCCGGCGAATCCGAGCAAAATGGCGATTGCCAGGACGTATCGCAGCGATTTCTTTTTCAACGCTTTATGCATGAGATTGCCACTATTTTTTGATGAGGTGCTCAAATCGAATGGCCAGACCATTTGCATCGACCCGCACAATTTCACCTCGCACTGTGAAATCCCGTTGCCGATGAACGGCCGGGACCGCCAGATTCAAATGCTCTCCCACGGCGATTCCGTCAGCGGCCTCGATAAACATTCCCCCCTTGCTGATGTCCTTGACGGTGCCCCTTATGAACCGGTTGCGGGAAGCATAGAGTGTGGCCCTGCCAAAGGGCCGTCGGGGGTGTCGACGTTGCTCGATGGGTCGCTGGGTGCCGTCGTGGTCGTCAGGCGACACACGGTGCTCTCCGGCGCTCTTCGGCTGTCCGGTTCTTTGCGGCGCGTCATGGTCCTTTGTGGTCGGACGAAGCCGGGCGGGCGAAACCGGGTGTGATTGACGACGGAGTATCTTTGAGAGATCGGGTTTGACATAGGCAACGCCAATGCCGAAATCGTAAAGGGACTGTTTTTCGGGAAGCCGGCGGCACCATTTCACGTGGCCGTGGTAAACACCACGGCACCCGGCATAGGGTGTGTTCTCGATGCCGAAAATGATCGGGGCGCCCGGTGCGTAGGCGACGGTGCACTCAAAATACAAGCCCCCGGCGCTGTAGTTGACCATTTTACCGTGATGATATGTGCCCTCAGGAAGGTTTTCGATCAAGATTGTTGCCGCGTGGTCGAAACGGGCGGTACTTCTGGCTTCCCAGGTGGTTTTCATCGTATTTTTCACTTGAAGAGTGGTATCTGCCGGTATTCACATCAGAAATCGAATGACTTGTCAACAGGATTCCCCGTTTCGGACGGAGCTTTCATCGTAAGCGTTCACAGGGCACCGCATCTGCTTTGTTGTCGGGCAATTGAAGTACAAAAGTACGTCTGCGCGCCCGACGCCTTGCATCTGCGGCACCCTGTAAACGCTTACCAATAGGTGGTTTGAAGCGCATCGGACTTTGCAACCCTGTGAACGGTTACCTTTCTTCTGATTCAGCGGTGAGGTGATATCGGGATGCGGACGGCAGCTTTCAGCAGCGATGCCATTGGGAGAAAAGACCCCGGGAGAGGTGGGGCTTCTCTGCGCCGGTTTCCCGGCCGACCGGCGCAGCATCGTGCTTTCGATCCTTTACGTCTTGCAAGCGGAAAGCCGGGATTTCAGGTCTGCCATATCTTCTTTTATTTTTCTGCCGTGGGCTCTGCAAAGGGTCTCGCAGAAGCGCTTGATTTCGGGTAGGACGGCTCCGATTTCCGGCAATTCGGGATATTTTTTAAGCGACAGCGCCTCCAAATCGATGGTGGAGTAGCACAACTTGTCGTCCAACAATCGGGCGTCGGATGCGCCGCCACCGGTGATCTGTTCCTTTTGCACCATCTGCGGATTCAATCTCTTGGCAAACTGCAGCGCGCAGCTCGGAGAAATCGACGCGTTGACGCGGTTGATTTCCTGATTGACAAGCCGGTGCATTTCGAGCACCAGGTAGTAATAGGCTTTCGTCGGATCTGGGTGGGCGGTCATGTCTGCCTTAGACCGGCCGTGGAGATAGACAGCACAGGACTTTTGCAGGGCGTCGTAAGCGTTGCAAACCAGTTTCACGAACCGGGTGCAGAATCCGATGGCAAATGGCATGCACAGTTGGGCGTTTTGCGGCACGACTGCCCCGGCAGCGGTAAGCAGGGTTCCCTCCACGTTGAGCATTTCGTAGAATGCCGGTGCCTGATGTCCTCGCAGCAGCAGATGGTTGAGAAGGGCCGCCGGGTTCCCGACCTCAGCCTCTTTGAGGCGAAGTGCCTGCACGTAGCTATGGAATAGGTCGATTTTTTCATCGAGTTGTCGCCGGTTTTCAAAAAAGGATCCGGCAACATCGGTCAAAATTTCCTCGACCAGCGGATCAATGAAGTCGTCGTTGAATCCCATTTTATTGCTCCCCGGAAAAACGTTTTGGGCTAATACCATATCATTCCAGACGGTTTGAGACAAATGAATATTGAGTCCACTATCGCTTTCATCTTCACTTGTCCTACCTCGCGTGACAAGATATGAATCTTTTCAGATTGCATCTCTGCAAATCTCTGATGTGGAAAATAAATGCGTGATAGACTCGCAGAATTTTTGAATCAGCCCCTGACCGTCGGCAACCGTACGATATCCGGGAGACTGGTTCTGGCACCCATGACCCATCTGGGAAACATCGCCATGCGTGAACTGCTGGCCTCTTTCGGTGGATTTGGATTGCTTTTTTCCGAGATGTGCAGTGCCAGAAGGATTCCTCATGAAAATCGTGAGGCGTCAGACCTGTTCCGCTGGAGGGATCAAGAGTTGCCGCATCTGGTCTGTCAAATTGTCGGTTTCGATCCGGCGACCATGGCCAGGGCAGCCCGTACCGTTCAAGAGGCGGGGTTTTTCGGGGTCGATCTCAACTTCGGATGTTCGGTTGCTGCGATCTGCAGCCGGAGTTGCGGAGCGGCACTCCTGAAGCAGCCGTCTTTGGCAGCCGCAATTGTGAAAGCGGTGCGCCGGTCGGTTTCGATTCCTGTTTTTGTCAAGTTTCGCACCGGCTGGCAGGATAGTCCTCTGGCGGCGGTTGATCTGGCGCGTCGATTCGAGGCGGCCGGAGCCGATGCCCTGACCTTTCATCCCCGCGTCGCGCCGGATCGTCGCTCACGACCGCCGCGGTGGGAATATATCGGTTTGGTTAAACAGGCGGTTTCGATTCCGGTTTTTGGAAACGGTAATGTTTTCAGTCGGGCCGATTGTATCACAATGCTGTCGATGACCGGTTGCGACGGAATTGCCCTCGGACGGATGGCAGTGGCCCGTCCATGGGTTTTTTCCGAGTGGGCCAATGGATTGTCCGTAGGACCGAATATCTACGGCAGCACCGCGCTGCGGCTGACCGATCTCCTGCCGCTGTATTTCGACGATGTCCGGGCCGTTCGGCGTTTCAAGAAATTCGCGCTTTACTTTGCCGCCAATTTCCGGTTCGGTCACACCCTTTACACCCGGATCTTCAACGCATCCGACATGGAGGCGATCCGGTCAATCCTCAGATCCTTTTTTCAGACACCGCCCGATTTGACCATGCGGCCTAACATGAATTTATTCAACAATTGATTGCTTCGTGCCCATCCACGGTTTCATTAAGGGCACTGGTAAGTTTCCGATCCAGAAATGAGCATTTTTCTGCAAGTTCAAGGAAATCACGGAATTGCGCGGAGGCGTACTCCTGTACGCCGCACAAGCGATTCCGCCGATTGACGCCGAAATTGCGGAAAAGGGCCATTTATGGACGGAAACCAACTCGGATTAACGGCCTAAAAGAGAACACATCAACTCGAAGTAGACACCGGCGGCCAAAATCAGGATCGTGCAGGGTTGCCACAGGAGCCGGTAGACTGATGTCAGCGTGGTTTTGAAGTAGGCATTGGACAGGAGCAGACACAGGTGTAAGGGCGAGAGCAGCACCCCGACAAAGCCACTGACCAGAGCCAGCATCATGTAGGGCAGCAGCAGGTGGCCGTGTCCCATCGTCTGGATCAGGGAGATCAGGATCGGAAAGGTTGTGCCGACAAAGGCGATCGTGATTCCGGCCACCCCGCCCACAAGGAATGGCAGCAGCATGGTTATCGGCACCAGCGGAACATGCCAGCGTATCAATTCGCGGCTGACGGCCTCGATGGCGCGACTGTCTTCGAGGATGCCCTTGAAAATAAGGATCGATGTCACCATGTAAAACATACCGAGGAGCTTGGGGTTTAAAATGACGGTTCGCAGCCGGGCAGCCGTAAAACGATTATTGTACCAAACGCTGGAGATGGCCAGGATCAAGGCGACAATCAGCCCGGTTTCTTTGGCAATGACAAAGCTTCCGGCGTCTGTCAGAGCCGACAGCAGAATACCCAGACCCATTCCCACGAAAATCACCACCAATACCGGCGACAATTCAACCAGAAAAGGACGCAAGCCAGCTCGGTCGGCTTCGACTGCGGAAGAAAGGGATTCGGCCAGGGCACCCCTTAAGGGCCGGAAGCCCGCCATCAGTGCCACCAGGGTGAGCGGGAAGAGAACCAGTACAAAACTCCAGAGGTTCAGGCCCGCAATGGTGGTCGTCAGCAACACACCCGGATAGAGCGGCCACCAGTATTCCCAAATATGACGGAACCAGTAATTGAGGTAGCTCAACTGGTCGCTCTTCAGGAGGTGGCGATGGCCGAGGTTTTTGACCATTGGTGCGGAAAATATGGCGCCGCCCGGCATCGGCAACAGGCCGATCAGGGCGGGAAAGACAATGAGGTTGAGCGATGGGCGCCTCACCAGACCGCGGAAATTGTCGAGTAATCTGTTCATCTGGCCGGCTACCTCCATGCTGTGACTGAAAACCAGGATCAGCATAACGATGACGGCCAGAGCAAGCGTCTTGGGTTGAGTCACGGAAAGCAGGGCTGACTTGAGGACCTCAAGGGGCCCCAAGCCGAATGAGAGTCCGAGAGCCAGCGCTCCTGCTGTGAGGGCATTGCCGAGGCTGACTTTTTTACGAATAGCAACCAGGATCAGGATGAAAGCCAGGGCAATCCGCAAAATGGCGGGGATGTGATCGAGAAATGACATGGAGAAAGCGTCCATTGTGAGTGAAACGAGTTGTGATGGTCACCGTGTGATGCGGCGTTTCGATAAATAAGACGATATCAACCTTCTGGAGTTGGAAGGTCCGGTTTTATGTCGACAGGATTTGAAATGACAGCTCATTGACCGGCTGTGCGCATATTAAGGGCCCCAGCAAAAAATAAATCCACATCTTGCTTGTCTTTTGGCCCGTCTACTGCGTTACATCCACCGACACGTATCTCAATATGCGCCGCTGGCTGTGCCTTGTAGCCGAACCCAAATCCGGCGCAATCTTGTGGAATTATTTCTTACCGTGACCCTAAAATGACCCCTATATAGGTGTATTTTTAATGGTTTGCAATACCCTTTATGGAGATACTAAAAGCCTGAGGATTCGGCTCCCGCGGGAACGTTGGATAGTGTCCATCCCCGGTTTCATTTAAATCACTGATTTGTTTAAGGTGATCGGTTCGCCGTGTGGGAGAATGGGGGGAGGTGGGTGTTGAATGCGTGCTTATCAGCAGGTGGTTGTACCCCCGGAGCCGGATCGGCTCCGGGGGCGTCCGAAAGGAGGCGTGCTTCTGAAGTCCGCCATACTCCAGAAGCCATCAATGAAGATGAAACGGACGTAAACGAATTATATACAAAATTAATGCCAACTTACTTAAAAAGTTAACTAATTAAAATATTGAGATAATTTTAATTGTTGTCGTTTAAGGATGTCAAGAATTTGACATTGGACGGGACAGCCCTCGTCGGCCGACTATCCTTTTGAGCGCAAGAATTCCATACGGCTGTAAATGATGCGTTGCAGCACGGTGATGGATGTCAGCACGAAATATAGAACAAGGCCTGCCCACAATATCAGGTCCACAAAGGGCGGCAGAACACAAACCAGAAAGGCCCAGATGAGAAGGTAGACCGTTCTCCAGCCACGCTCCATCCAACCGATGCTACAGGTGCCGCCGAGGGCTTCCGAGCGCGCCTTGACATAGCTGATCATGACCGTCGCGAATGAGCTCGCAAAGATCAGGCCGCTGGCCAGAATAAACCGGTTAGCATTCCAGAACAGAATCCAGAAACCCAAAAGGTAGAAGAAATCCGAGATCCGATCAAGGGTAGAGTCGAAAAAAGCACCGAACACCGATGCAGCGTTCCGACGGCGGGCCAAGAGACCGTCCAATGTGTCGGCAAAACCGGAAATAAGCATAAAAAGAAGACCGATGACAGGGTGCAGGAAAAAACCGATCGGAACGGCAGTGGCCAGAAGGAGGCCGACCAGCGTGAACTGATTTGGGCTGAGCGTCAGGCGATTGACATAAGGCAGAATCCTTTTATCGAGCCACCGGTAGTAGGGTTCGGCCAGAAAACTCTTGCGAAGCGTCATGTCAACAATTCAGGAGTTGCGTTGGATTTCAGAACCGGTCCTTGCCTGCCTGATGATCTCCGTCCTCCATTTATCAATTGGACAGAGGTTCGCGTTGCTGAGGATAGTCGGTCTCTGCATCGTCTTTTGCCGGAAACAGAGATATGAAATTTTCGGTCAGGCTAAACGCTTCGTCGTCGGTGAATTGACGCGGTGGATGTTTGCAAAAATACGCCGAAGGGCCTTCGAGAACACCGCCTTGGCCGCGGTCCAGTGCGAGTTTGACACACCGGATCGCATCGATGGCGACTCCGGCCGAATTGGGAGAATCTTCGACCGACAGACGCAGCTCGATTTCCATGGGGACACCGCCGAACAACTGTCCCTCCATCCGGATAAAACAGACCTTATTGTCCTTCTGCCAGGGGACATAGTCACTCGGGCCGATGTGAATGTTTTCGTTTTCCAGACGCTGAGCCGCCACGGATTGCACCGCTTCGGTCTTTGACTCTTTTTTCGACATCAACCGATGACGATTGAGCATATTCAAAAAATCGGTGTTTCCCCCCGTGTTGAGCTGGTAGGTTCGCTCGAGCTTAACCCCCCGCTTCCTGAACAGATCGGTTAGGACTCTGTGCGTGATGGTGGCCCCAAGCTGGGACTTTATGTCGTCGCCGATGATCGGTATGTTTTTCTCCTGGAATCGTCGAGCCCATTGGGGATTACTCGCGATAAAAACCGGAATGTTGTTGATCAGGGCGATGCCGGCGTCGAGTGCGCATTCGGCATAGAATTCTGTCGCGCGCTGTGAGCCGACCGGCATGTAGTTCAGGAGAATTTCTGCGCCGGTTTTCTTGAAAAGATCCACTACAGCATTATGCTCCGGTTCGGGAGCATCGGAAGGAACAAAGGTGTACCGGTCTTCGTAATCCCGCATGTGGTCCGACAGGCCGTCAAGGATTCGGCCCATGCTGACTGTAACGTCAGACTGCGGCAGGTCGGGATAAAATCTTTTGGTGCAATTGGGGAGTGCAAAGATCGCCTCATTAACCTTCTGGCCGACTTTACGCCGGTCGATATCGAATGCCGCAACGACTTCGATGTCTCCAGGCCTGTATCCTCCCAAATCCCAATGCATCAGACCAGTCGCATCTGCCGGATCCTTGTCTCTGTAATAGGTGATCCCCTGAATCAGTGAACTCGCACAGTTACCTATTCCCGCTATTGCAACCTTGATCATGCCCATCGGTGGTTCGACCTCCTCCCTACGACAAAGAGCCCAAAGATACCTGACACCCATTTTCCGGCTGTGCCATTTGCCGAGGGACCACGAAAAGATTCATGCATAATCCAACCTTCCGAAAAAATATCCCCCCGCGTTTGGAGTAAATTGGCAGAGTGCCGCGCGGGAAGCTTCATACAAAGCAATATAGAACGGTTTAATTCAGAATCAACGCGGTTTGCAACATCTTTTAACGCCAGTGTATAATTTTCAGGTGAGCCAGCGGCTGTTTCCGGTTTTGGCTCCAAGAAACAAAGAATGTTTCCAGGGGGTCAACCATCGTTGTTATTTTAACCGATTAATGATAAGCAAAGAGTGCGTGAGAATCAGAGCGGCGGTTGGTTTTCGGCTGCGGCTGCCGTGGTCTCTTGGTTGCCTTGTTCGGTTGCCCAGCGGGTCAGAATTTTGTGGTAGGTACGGATTCGGTCAACATATTTGACAGGCTCGGCCCCGCGGGCATATCCATGCGTCAGCCCGCGGTAATATTTCTTAAGTCGCAGCAACGGCAGTGTCGCACGGATGTCGGACCAGGCTTTCGGATCTTTGCCGAGTGCGACCGCCAATGCCTGTGCATCCTCCAGGTGCCCGAAGCCAACGTTGTAAGCCGCTAAAGCCATAAATGTCCGATCCGGTTCCGGAATGTCCACCGGTATTTTCTTGTGAAGCAGGGCCAGGTAGCGCGTGCCGCCGTGAATGGACTGCTTGGGATCGAGCCTGTTTTTCACTCCCAGAAAACGCGCGGTCGCGAGGGTCAGCATCATCATCCCCCTGACACCGGTGAAGCTCTTGGCCTTGGGGTTCCAGTGCGATTCCTGGTAGGATTGCGCCGCTATCAGGGTCCAGTCCAGACTATGTTTCTGGGCCGCGTTTACGAAATACTGACGAAATGGCGGCAATCGGTGCCCCAACCGTTTGCGGAAAGTCGTGATGTCGACATAATCGAATTTTTCCAGGTGACCATAATAGTGCTGCTTGAGCCGCTCCAACAGCGAAACGGTAGACGGCAGCTCGAACCACTGCTGGAGAGCGCGACCCAGATGCCAGTTGTGCGGGTGCCGGACCCAAGCCTGATTTTGACCTTTGTCAATAGCAAAATGGACTGTCAGTTCCGGGTGGTAGCGCCGATTCAGCGCGATAGTGGTCGATTCTGCAATGATCAACGGGATGACGCCTTGACCGGCCATTTCCAGCAATTCTTCTGATTCATAGTCGGAAATGGACAACCAGGACAGTTCCGGGTATTCTTTCTTTAAAAAGTTCAACCGTTTTTCTTGAAACCCGCCGGCGGTAACCCATATGGGCTTGCCGATCAGATCCGCGGTAGTTTTGAGGACGGTGCGGTCACGGCGTCCCACGACCTGTTGCTGTATTTGCTGATAAATCGGTCCGAAGGCCAGATGCCGACGCAGGTCATCCGATACGATAAAACCGGCGGCGATCAGATCCGCCTCACCATTGAGAAGAGAGGTGACCATCGTCTTGTCGTTTTCCATGACCAGGATTTCAAGTCTAACGTTCAGGTAATCGGCAAAGGCTTTTACAAGATCGTATTCGAACCCCTCCTCTCCATGCGGTCCTTCGTAGTAGCAGGTCCCATTGTTGCGGGTGATGACCTTCAGAACCCCTCTGGCCTGGATAGCCTCTAAATCGTTTTTAAAGAGCGGTTGATTGCAGCCCGAAAAGGTCAATACCATCAAGATGGCCAAGCATAGAGCGCAGGCGCCGCGACAAACCTGTCCGAGGGTTGTTTTTTCCGGCCGGGTGTTCGGGAAAACACCAATTTTAATCGGAAAGCGTCTTAAGGAATTCATCAGCCACCATATGAATGAGATGCCATTCCAGATATAACTTCAGAAGGTGGTTGCCGTCCGGCAGTTTTCCTGGAAATCGCAAGCGCGGGATCCTGGACACGAGACCTGCTTTTATCCCCTTTGCTGCATGGGTCATTGGTATTAAATATCGGCTGGCGGCAAGCTATACTTGAGACAACGCACCCGAACGGCAGCGGTCGATAATGGCCTTTCGAATCCAGCACACCTTTGGATTCACAGAATACGGTCAAAATTAGGTGGCGAGATTCTCAAAGCTGTTTCCTCAAAACGATTTTTCGGGTACTATAGCCGTTAATTTACAAAGCGAGGTCCGCTTTGGTTGAATATTTGTCCCAAAAGGGATAATAATGAAATTTACTCTTTTAAAACGTCTGACACTCGGATACGTCGTTATCTTGCTCCTGGTAGTTCTGCTCGGGGTTTACGTGTCCCTCAATCTCAACTTGTTAAACCGCTTGATTCGTGGAACAGCGGTCGACGGGACCACCATCGCCCAGATGGAACATCTGCGGGAGTCGCTTTTTTCGCAGGTCAGTTTTGAAAAAAAATACCATATCTCCAAGGATGAAGATTTTATAAAGAAGTTCTGGGAAATTCGCGAACTTTTTATAACCGGGCTCGATGACAATGAATATCGGATGGATACAGAC
>JARFQH010000275.1 GCA_029287875.1 Desulfobacteraceae bacterium
CCGGTCCAAATGGCCGGAACCGCCACGGGGATCGTCAACCTCTTTCCTTTTGCCGGCGGCGCCATTTTTCAACCGATTTTGGGGGCCGTTCTGGAACACTACGGTCGAACCGGCGGGAATTTCACGCTCATCGGGTATGAAAAGGCCTTTCTGATCCTTTTTATCTGTGCCCTGGTGGCCATGGGCGCCACTTTTTTCATGCGGGAAACCCTTGTCAGGGATGGCGGGTGACAGCGGCTTTGTAACCGTTCACAGGGTTGCAAAGTCCGATGCGCTTCAAACCACCTAATTGTAAGCGTTTACAGGGTGCCGCAGATGCAAGGCGTCGGGCGCGCAGACGTACTGTTGTACTTCAAGTGCCCGACAACAAAGCAGATGCGGTGCCCTGTGAACGCTTACGCGGCTTATAATGCCGCGAACGCGCGGGGGTATGATTCGGCTGCCGCTTGACACGCGGGACGCGCTTTCTGTATGGTTTCAGACACGGCGGAACGAGCGAATCAGGAGCTGCATCCGCGGCAACCCTTGACACGGTCGGTATCCCTCCCGATGATCACATTTTTTCGTGAACCCTTAACACCCCAACTTGTAATATGGAGGCGTGATGAAACTGAAACAGATCGTCATATCGATTGAAAATTCTCCCGGCCGGTTGTTGGAGGTGGCGGATGCGCTTGGAAAGGCGGGCATCAACCTGCGGGCCTTGAACCTGGTGGATACCGGGGCTTTCGGGCAGTTGCGGCTGCTGGTGTCCGATGTCGCCCGCGCCAGGCAAATTTTAATGGAGATGCACATTTCCGCCTTCGTCAACGAAGTCGTGGCAGCGGAGATCGATGACGCTCCCGGCAGTCTGGCCAATCTGCTCAGGCCGCTCAGAGATGCCAATATCAACCTGATTTATATGTATGCCTTCATCGGTTCAACCGCCGGCAAGGCCATCATGATATTCCGGTTCAGCGACAATGACCTCGCAATCGATGTATTGAAGAAGGGTGGATACAGGATGCTCGATGCCGATGCTTTCGGCATCCTCGAAAACGAAAGATAACCCGATTCATATGAAGAAAATCCGGTCTGCAGAAGATTTTTCCGTGCAACGCGGACATGCGGATGACCCCGAGGTCCACCATGAAAGGTACCGTGTGTTCATCGAGGCCGTCGCCGACGGATACTACGAAACCGATCTGCGGGGCAATTTTACATACTTCAACGATGCCCTGTGCCGCATTTTCGGCTATGCCAGGCATGAAATCAAGGGTCGCAACTTCCGTGAATTCATGGACCAGGAGAACGCCGCGTCGGCCTTCAAGCGGTTCAATTATATCTATCAATCCGGCGAAGGCATAACCGATATCGTTTGGGAGGTCATCCGCAAAGACGGCCACAAGCGCATTATCGAACTTTCCGCCAACCTCATCGTCGAGAACGACGGCCGGAAGGGTGGATTTCGCGGTATTGCCCGCGATGTGACCGAGAAGAACCTGGCCCAGCGTAAGGCGCTTGAATCCGAAGAACTGGCTCAGTGTCAATATGAAGCCAGTCGCCGGGCCGAGCAACGGTACCGTGCATTTTTAAACTTTCTGCCGGATCCGGTCTTTGTCTTCAACCTCGACGGCAGCGTCTCTTACCTGAACCCCGCCTTTGAGAAGGTCTTCGGCTGGACCCTCGCGGAACTCAAGGGCAGGCGCATCCCCTTTGTCCCCGAGTCTCACAAGGACCAGACACGCGCAGGGGTCGCGCGTCTGTTCAGGGAAAAAGTTCTGCACAACTTCGAGACCCGGCGGCTCACCCGCGACGGTCGCCTGCTGGACATCGTGATCGACGGCGCCCTTTTCTACGATGAAGACAGCCAGCCCGCCGGACAGGTCGTTACGCTGCGGGATATCACCCAGGAAAAACGCCTGGCGCGGATCAATGAGACCCTGTTCAGGATCACCAACGCCATTCACCATTACCGCGACCTGGACGGTCTGCTGGCTTTTATCACCCGCGAAACTCAGAACTTGTTGGATATCGAAAGCGCATCGGTCATCCTGCTGGATGAAGACCGGCAGGAATTTTACTTCTTTGCGGTCCACCACGACGATTCAGAGACCGGCAAGAAATTCAGAGAAATTCGGTTTCCCGCCGACAAGGGAGTGGCCGGTCACGTTTACAAGACCGGCCGGCCGTTGATCGTTCCGGACACATCCGAAAGCCCTTATTATTTCAAACAGGTGGATGAGAAGGCCGGTTTTCACACCCGCAGCATGCTCGATGTTCCCATCCGGATACAGGACCGGATGATAGGGGTGTTGTGCGCGGTCAACAAAAAGAACGGTGCTTTCGACCACAACGATGTCGACCTGCTCAGTACGGTTGCCGGCACGGTGGCCCTTCCGATCGAGAACGCGAGGATAAACCAGGAACTCAAGAATTCCTACGAAGAGGTCAAGAGCCTCAACCGGGCCAAGGACAGTGTGATCCACCGTTTGTCCCACGAGCTTAAAACGCCTATATCGGTTCTGTCGGCCTCCCTGGAACTGTTGGGTAAAAAGTATGCCGACCATAGAGACCGGGGCATTCATCGCATCATCGAGCGCAGCCGGCGCAATCTGCAGCGTCTGCTCGAAATGCAGTATGAAATCGAAGACATCCTCCAGGAGCGTGACGATCGAGACCATCGGATGCTCACCACCCTCCTTGATGCCTGTGCCGACGAACTGGAGACACTCGCGACTCTCGAGGGGGCCGATGGGGGCCTGGTTGACAGACTCCGCAGCCGGATTGACGCTCTCTTCGGTCCACGTGAGGCGCTGCCCGAGGAGATCCGTTTGGAAGACTTTATCGCCCAAACCGTCGAGCGGCTGCGGCCGCAGTTTGACCACCGGCGCTGCGAGCTGACCACGAGATTCGATGCGGCCGGGGCGGTCTGGATTCCGGGCGATGTTTTGTCCAAGATCGCCGAAGGTCTGATTCGCAACGCCGTCGAAAACACACCCGACGGAAGCCGCATCGACATAGCGGTCCGCAGAGGACAGGGTGGGCCGGAGTTCGAAGTCAAAGACTGCGGCGTCGGCATATCCGCGGAGGACCAGCGTCTTATATTTGAAAAGTATTTCACCGCGGCCGAAGCGCTGCAGTATTCCACCCGCAGGCCTTTCGATTTCAATGCCGGTGGAAGGGGCTTCGATTTGCTGCGCATGAAAATATTTTCAGAACGCTACCATTTCAAACTTTACATGCA
>JARFQH010000325.1 GCA_029287875.1 Desulfobacteraceae bacterium
AGGCTTCTCCGAATATCGTCGGCAGAGCGGCCCGGGTCATCGCTTCGAGTCCTTCGCCGCGTAAAATCTTTCCCCACAACTGCAAAGCCGTCCTGCTGCGGGCGCTCGGTTCGGCGGCCATGCTGCACAAAACAAGTCTGTCGACCCGTGAGGGATTCTTGGCTGCCATTGCCAGTGCCACAAGGGCGCCGTGGCTCAACCCCACCAGCAGGGCCTTCTCTAAACCGATGTGCACCAGCAGATTGAAGAGATCAGCGACATGGATATCGAGGGTCAGCGGCAATTGACCGACCTCGCTTTTGCCCTGGGCCCGGGCGTCGTAGAGGAGGATTTGGTACTCTTTTTTGAAGTACAGGGCCTGGGGGCGCCAGTGCACTGTGGTCTGCGTGGTGCCATTAAGAAAGACGACGGCGGGTTTGAGTGGCTCGACGCCGAAGGTTTCGTAAAAGAGGCGGCAACCGTCTTTTGTCTTGAAATAAGGCATAGATCCCGGGGTGAGGGTTCCAGGGTTCAAGGATTCGCTGCATTGAAAAGCTCTTTGGCGTGATAGGAAGAACGGACAAAGGGTCCACTGGCGACCCCGCTGAAGCCCATCTGAAATGCGGTCTGCTGCCACTGGTCGAATTCCGCCGGCGGGACGAATCGTGCCACCGGTAAGTGGTCCGTTGATGGCTGGAGATACTGTCCCATGGTCAGCATGCGGCACTCGACATCCAAGAGGTCTTGCAGGGTTTGTCGGATTTCAGCCGTGGTTTCACCGAGTCCGAGCATCAGGCCCGATTTGGTCGGAATCGACGCGTCGATGGTCTTTACGCGCCCGAGCAGCTCCAGCGAACGGGCGTAGAGGGCGCCAGGGCGCACGGTGGCGTAGAGGCGCGGCACGGTTTCGATATTGTGGTTCAACACTTGCGGTCGCGCTTTCAGGACGGTGCGCAGGGCAATGGCATCACCCTTGAAGTCGGGGATCAGCACTTCGATCACGGCTTCCGGGATGCGGCGGTGAATCTCGCGAATGGTTTTTGCAAAGTGACCGGCCCCGCCGTCTGGAAGGTCGTCGCGGGTCACCGATGTGATGACCACATAAACCAGCCCCAATTTCTCTACTGTTTCAGCCACCCGCACCGGTTCGGCCGGATCCGGTGGCTCGACCGGGCTGTGTGCCACGGCGCAAAAGCGGCAGTTGCGGGTGCAGCGATCCCCCAGAATCAAGAAGGTCGCCGTCCGGTTGGAGAAACACTCCCAGATGTTCGGGCATTTGGCTTCCTGACAAACGGTGTGCAGCCGTCCCCGGTTCATCAGCCCGCGGATTTTTTCGTACTCGGGCCCGCTGGGCAGCCGCCGGGTCAGCCAGGGCGGTTTCTTGGTTTGGCTCCTCAATTCAGGTTTTCCTTACGATTCAGATGTCGTTATGTCGTCGATTTCGTCTTGTTCCAGCGCTACCAGTTCGGTGCCGAAAATGGTTTGGATGTGACTTTTGAAAACGCGCCGCACAGACGGCATGTCCAGCGACCGGCCGGATGCCAGTTTCAGCGAAGTGACCCCCACGTCGGCAAGACCGCACGGGTTGATCCAGCCGAAGGGCTCCAGTGACACGTCGACGTTGAAGGCCAGGCCATGGTAGGTGATTCCACGGCGAATAGCGATGCCGATACTCCCCATTTTGCTGTTGCCGACCCAGATACCGCGGTTGACCGGGTTGCGCACGGCGGCCACCCCCCATTCGGCGGCGGTGCGGATCATGACTTCTTCCAAAAAATGGACGAGGTCTTTAACACCCATTTTGGCCGCCTCCAGGTCGAGGACCAGGTAGGCCACCAGTTGGCCCGGACCGTGATAGGTGATGTTGCCGCCCCGTTCGGCCTGGATGACCTGGATGCCGGCATTTGCGAGGAAGTCGGTCGGAACGATCAGGTTTTCCCGGCCGCCGCGGCGGCCCAGGGTGAAAACCGGCGGGTGTTCGAGCAATATAAGAAGATCGGAAGCCAGAGCACCGGACTTGCGCGCCGCGACGAGGCGATGCTGCAGCCGCAGGGCCTCGCCGTAGTCGAGCAAGCCCGGTTCGAAGACCCGCCAGGTTGCGGGTCGCTCCGCTTGTATCCGCTGCTCCATGTAAAAGTTTACCGAGAACCTGCCGACCTCACCCGCAGCGCCTTTGCCAGGTCAGCCCTTCATCCCGTCAGGCACGGCTTGCGGGCGGCGGACACTTCGTCCAGACGGCGGACTTTGCTTTTGTGCGGGGCGTCGTGCAGGAGCTGCGGGTTTTCCGCGGCTTCCCGGGCAATCTGTTGCATGGCATCGATGAACCGGTCGATATCCTCCTTGCATTCGGTCTCGGTGGGCTCGATCATGATGGCGCCCGGAACGACCAGCGGAAAGTAGATTGTGGGCGGGTGGAACCCGTAGTCCATCAAGCGCTTGGCCATGTCGAGGGTCGTGACGCCATAAGACGCCTGGTTCTTGTCGCTGAACACGCACTCGTGCATGCACGGCCGGTCGTGGGTGAGGTGAAAGGTCCCTTTGAGCTTCTCCTTGATATAGTTGGCGTTCAGGACCGCCAGCTGACTGGCTTTTTTCAGGCCGTCGGGTCCCAGGCTCAAAATGTAGCTGTAGGCGCGCACCATGATGCCGAAATGTCCGTGAAAGGTGTCGAGCTTGCCGATCGATTGCGGAAACTCCTCGGATAGCGTGTAAGTGTCGCCTTCCTTGATGACGCGCGGCACCGGCAGAAAGGGCTCGAGTCTTTTGTGAACGCAGACCGGTCCGGAACCCGGCCCGCCGCCGCCGTGCGGGGTGGAAAAGGTTTTGTGCAGGTTCAGATGCAGGACGTCGATGCCGATCGCTTTCAGGTCGACGATGCCCATTACGGCGTTCATGTTGGCGCCGTCACAGTAGACCAGACCGCCCTTGGCGTGGACGATGTCGGTGATTTGCCGGATGTTCTGTTCGAAAAGGCCGAGGGTGTTGGGATTGGTCACCATGATGCCGGCGGTTTCCTCGTCCATGACGGCCGCTACGACCTCGGCGGTCAAGACGCCTTGTGCTCCGGACTGAATCGGGATCGGGCGGTAGCCGCACAAAGCCGCGCTGGCCGGGTTGGTACCGTGGGCCGTGTCGGGGATGATAATCTTGGACCGCTGGGTACCTTTGCTGCGGTGATAGGCATAGATCAGCAGCATGCCGGCCAACTCTCCGTGGGCGCCGGCGGCCGGCTGCAGCGAAACGGCATCCATGCCGGTTATTTCCGCCAGATAACGCTGCAGGTCATGCATCAGCGCGAGGGCGCCCTGGGCGAGCTCCGGCGGCAGCAGGGGATGGGCGGCGGCGAAGCCCGGCAGGCCCGCCTGACGTTCGTTGGTCTTGGGATTGTATTTCATGGTGCACGAACCGAGCGGGTACGTGCCGGTATCCACCCCGAAATTCCAGGTCGACAGTCGGGTGTAATGGCGGACCAGATCCACTTCGCTCAGGTCGGGAAAATCGGGTCCGGAACCGGTCAGGCCCGGATCGAGGGAGCTGAGCGGAACGTCGCGGCGGGGCAGCGAATAGCCGCAGCGGCCTTTGCGCCCTTTTTCCCACAGCAGCGGTTCGTTGAGGATCAGGCCGGTTGTTCCGAGGGTATCGGTCATGACCGCACCTCCTTGACCAGGTCGTCCAGGTCGTGTTTGCCCGCGGTTTCCGTTGCGCACAGCAGGGTGCAGTCGGAAAGCTCCGGGTAGTACTTGGCCAGTGGCAGTCCGGCGACGATCTTTTTGTCGAGCAGGCGACTGTAGACAGTGTCGAAATCGCCCGGAAAACGAACCACGAACTCATTGAAGGTCGGGCTCGAAAAGGGCGTGTCGAAGCCGGCTTGCGCCAAACTGCTTTTGAGGTATTCGGCCTTGTCGCGGTTGAGCTGTGCCAGTTCGCGAAAACCGGTTGCACCCAGTGCGGCCATATACACGGCCGCGGTCAACGCACAGAGGCTGTTGTTGGTGCAAATGTTCGACGTGGCTTTTTCGCGGCGGATGTGCTGTTCGCGGGTGGCCAGGGTCAGAACGAAACCGTCCCGGCCGTCTCTGTCCTGCGTGCGGCCCACCAGCCGGCCCGGAAGGCTACGCACGAACTTCATGCGGCTGCCGAGCATGCCGAGGCCCGGCCCACCGAAAGAGCGGGGCAGCCCCAGGCTCTGTCCCTCGCCGCAAACGATATCGGCACCAAGGCTGCCGGGGTTTTTCAAAAGGCCGAATGCCAGCGGTTCCGTGAAGGAGGCGACTAAAAGGGCTTCTCTGGTATGGGTGGCGTCTGCGGCGGCCTGAAGATCTTCGATGCAGCCGAAAAAATTGGGCGACTGGACAGCCACGGCGGCCAGGTCCTCGAGGCTGTCGAGGGCGGCCAGATCGGTCCTGCCGTCCGCCAGGTAGGGCAATTCGACGATCTCCAAGCCGGTGGGATCGAAATAGGTTCCGACCACCCGCCGGTGATGGGGGTGGACGGCGGCCGACACGGCTACGCGTTTCTTACGCGTAACGCGAATCGCCATCAGCAGGGCCTCGGCCAAGGCCGTGGAGCCGTCGTAGTGGGAGGCGGTGGCGACCTCTGTTCCCATCAGGCGGCTGGCCAGCGTCTGGTACTCGTAGATGGCCTGGAGGGTGCCCTGACTGATTTCAGGCTGATAGGGCGTGTAGGACGTCACGAATTCGCTGCGGGTCAGAACATGCCGGGCGGCAGACGGTACGAAGTGATCGTAGCTGCCGGCCCCCATGAACACTTTGAAATCCGGTGATACGGCCGTGCGGGCCGCTAAAGCGTCCATGTGGTCGTTGAGTTCCCACTCGGTCAACGCCTGCGGCAGCTTCATGCCGAGACGGCAGCAGCAGTCTTCCGGTATCGTGGCGAAGAGCGCGTCCAGGCTTTCGACCCCGACCTGCGCCAGCATGTCCGCGATGTCTTCCGGGGTGTGGGGTAGGTAGCGCATGTTTATAGTCCTTTCAACATTTCGAGATACGCATCACTGGTCATCAATGCATCGAGTTCGCCTGGGTCGTCGGGTTTGACATCGATCATCCAGCCCTCTTCGTACGGGCTGGTGTTGACGAGTTCGGGAGACTCTTCGAGGTTCTTGTTGATGGCACTGATTTCACCGCCCACCGGCATGAACAGCTCCGAAACCGCCTTAACCGATTCCACGCTACCGAATGCGTCGCCTTTAGCGAATGTGTCGCCGACCTGCGGCAGTTCCACAAACACGACATCACCGAGCTGGTCCTGGGCGTAATCATCGATTCCCATCCGGATGGCGCCGTCCTCCTTGCGGGACCATTCGTGATCTTCTGTAAAGCGAACGTTTTCAGGCAGGTTGAGTTGGCTGATTTCTTTCATGGGTGTCCCTCCTCTAAAGGCGTTGAATTATTCATTTCCCAAAAAGTTTGCCAACGGCTTGCGGGCCGTACGGTCGGGGCGGATGTCGTCGACGATTTCGATGTCAATCGTCCGGCGCTTGTCCTTCAGCCGGACGATCTGACCGGGCTTTAGGGGGTTGGTGACCTTGACGAAACCGCAGCTCAGACCGCGCGGCGTAAAATCGACCGGTTTGTCCGGGCTGGCGGTGCTGAAGATCCGGCCCTCGAAACGTCCGATGGCCATGTCGGTGGCGCAGGTCAGCACCCGGCCGATGTCACGCTCTTTGTCGTCCAACACGACGGCCGGGTCCGCAGCGGCCACCTTGCGCAGGTCGAAGCCGGCAAAGGGCACGGTGTATTGGCCGGAATCGCTGCGCTGCAGGGCGACGGCACCCACGAAATCTTTTGTAAAACCGCGGCCGTCGATCTCGTAGGGCAGGGCGAAGGGCCAGGGGTGGTTCTTGAACAGCCACGTGCCGATGTCCTGGTGCGAGAGCGGCAGCACGGCTCCGGCGCGCAGCGAGTCTCTTGCCGCGAGTCCGCAGGGTATCATTCCAGACGGTTGGCCCGCGTCGATGAGCATCTGCCAGAGATCGACAAACTTATCCGGCGCGACGAACAGCTCGAAGCCGAACTCGCCGGTATAGCCCGTGCGGGACAGCAGGATGGGGGTGCCGTCCGTGAGGATTACCTTTTCGGATGTCGGGAGGGCAGCATCGAAATGACCCTTGAACGAGAAATAGGGCAACTGCACGAACACCTCTTGCGGACTCTTGACGATGCGGCTGATGATCCGGGCCGCCTGAGGTCCCTGCACATCGAGCTTGCCGACCTGATCACTGAGATCGACGACCGCCGCCTTGCGGCTGCCGGAATAGCCCTGCAGGTGGGCACTGACGCCGCCGCCCATGCCGGCATTGACCACCACCATGAAGAGCGCGTCGTCAATTTGAAACACGATCGCATCGTCGATGACCTCGCCGGCCTCGTTTAAAAAGACACCGTACACGCTTCTACCGGGGGTCAGCGGCTTTTGGTCTTTTCCGACGCAGGCGGCCAGGTTTTTGGAGAAACAGACCTGAAGGAGGTCCCGCGCCCCGGGTCCCTTTACTATAACGACACTCATGTGGCTCGTGTCGAAGATACCGGCACGGGTCAGAACCACGAGGTGTTCCTCTTTGGCACCGCTCGGATACCACAGCGGCATGTCGTAGGATCCGAATATCGCCATGTTGGCGCCGCGTTTGAGGTGCCAGCCGTGAAGGCGGGTCTTCTTGACGGGTTTGCTCATGGTCTTTTCTCCGGGTACGATAAGGTCTTCAAACCGTCAATCAACTCTATAAACCAAATAAAAGTAATTGAATAATTTGTCAATAATTTATAGTTGATTATGTCTGAACCGTGTGCTAACAGACCGGTTCTGATTGGAGCAGACAGTAGTGGTTTTCTTCCATATAAACCCGGTGCAGCTGGATAAAAGGAGGTAGAAATGCAAAAAAGACTCATCTTTGTCGGTATCGTCTGTGGCCTGATTCTGGGCGTGGTCTTCCTGGCCTGCGGGCCCGAGGCGCCGAAATCCATCAAGATCGGCGTCAACGCGCCGATTACCGGTGATATTCCCAAGGTCGGTGAAGGGACTAAATACGCGGCCCAGATGTGGCTTGAAGACGTCAATGCCGCTGGTGGACTCGATGTCGGCGGAAAGAAATACAAGGTCGATCTGGTGATCGAAGACAACGAATCCAAAGCCGAATCCGCCGTCAAGGTCAACACCAAGATGATCACCGAAGACGGGGTCCTGATGATCGTCGGTCCGCAGTCTTCCAAACAGGCCGTACCGGCGGGCGAGGTGGCCAACAATTACAGCACTCCGATGATCAGCCCCTGGTCCACGAACCCGAAGACCACTGCGGACCGGCCTTTTGTCTTCAGGTCCTGCTTCCTGGACCCGTTTCAAGCGCCGGTAGTGGCCAACTTCATAAAGGATGAGTTCGGATTCACCAAGGCGGCGGTTCTCTACGACGTTGCCAGTGACTATCCCAAGGGACTGGCCGAGGATTTCAAAAAGGCTTGGGAAACAGCGAACGGACCCGGATCCGTTGTGGCTTATGAGAGTTTCACCACCAAGGACGCCGATTTCAGCTCTCAGCTGACCAACATCATCAACTCCGGCGCCGAGTTTTTGTTCACTCCCCAATATTACAACGAGGTGGCGCTGATCGTGCAGCAGGCCCACCAACTCGGCTTCAACAAACCGATCGTGGGCAGTGACAGTTGGGGATCGGCCGAGACCGTCCAGCTCTGCGGTCCGGATTGCTATGGGCTCTTCTTCAGCACCCACTATGCCGCGGCCGGCGCCACCGGCAAGACCAAGGAGTTCATTGACCGTTACCAGAAGCAGTACGGTTACGTGCCGGACGATGTCGGCGCTCTTACCTGGGATGCCATAGGACTGGTTCAAAAGGCCGTTCAGGACTGCGGCACGATCACCGGCGACATCAAGAAGGACCGTCAGTGCGTCCGTGACGCCATGGCCAACATCAAGGAATACGAGGGTATCACCGGCAAGATGACGTTCGGCGGCAGCGGCGATCCCACCAAATGTGCGGTCATCGTCAAGATCAGCGACAAGGGCGAATTCGAATTCTACAAATCGGTTTGCCCGTAGGCCAAACTTAGGGCTCACACAAAAATTACGTCACATTTTGAGCACCGATGCATCCCGGCCGGCTGGGTTGCGAAAACCCGTAATATGCAGATATTCGTGCGTTTTCGCGCATTTCCGGCCGGGCGTATCAACGCCCAAAATTGCGACCTTATTTTTTCATGAGGTCCGGTTCGGCGACGGATGCGTCACCGAACCCTGTTCTTCCTGAGTTATATTTAATTCTCGAACAAGCCAACCGGAACAAGCAGCGATTTGCATATCGGCGGGCCAGGGTTACCCTGAGCCCGCCTTTTTGAACAGATCGGCGAGGTCGGTTGGGCCGGTTTGGCCCGTTTAGCCCGTTGAGCCGGTTAGGGCGCTCATTTCATAAAGGGTAGGGTCAGCCGGACCAGTTGGATCGTTACATACGTATTAGAAATTACCGGTAACATTTTCAACCAGCAAAACAGGCTCAACCGGCTAAACGGGCTCAACGGGCTCAACCGGCTAAACGGGCATAACGGGCTCAACCGGCTAAACGGGCATAACGGGCTCAACCGGCTAAACGGGCCTAACCGGCCAAGGAGCAGACTCGATGGTATTTTTTCTTCAGAATCTTGTGAACGCCCTGCAATGGGGCAGTTTTTATGCGTTGATCGCATTGGGTTACTCCATGGTGTACAGCATTTTGATGCTCTTCAACTTCGCCCATGGCGACATCTTCATGACCGGGGCCTATATCGGGTTCGGCGTGGCAACCGGTTTGATGGTCCTCGCCTCGCAGTGGGCGCTTGTATTGCCCGGTTGGCTGATTTTGGTGCTGACGATCCTTCTTTCGATGTTTTTAACCTCTTTTCTGGGCATGTTCGTCGAACGGGTGGGCTATCGCCCCTTGCGGGAAGCCCCCCGGGCATCGGCCGCCATTACCGGTCTGATGATCGGCATTATTCTCGAAACCATCGTCTTGTGGGGCTTGGGCACCCAGCGGGTCAGCTTCCCCTCCCTGATCGAGACCGCCACCTATGATCTGGGCGGCGTGTTTGTCACCAACAAAAAAATCATCATCGTCGCGGTCTCGCTTTCTTTCATGCTGGCGCTGCATCTTTTCATCACCAAGACGCGGTGGGGGATGGCCATGCGCGCAATGGCCTTTGATTATGTGGTCGTGCCGTTGATGGGCGTGTCGATCAATCGTATTGCGGCCATGACGTTCGCCATCGGTTCGGCCCTGGCGGCCCTGGCCGGAATCCTATTCGGTCTGGCCTATCCGGTTCTGGATCCGTACATGGGGATTGTTTTCGGCTGGAAGGCTTTTGTGGCTGCGATTCTGGGCGGAAGAGGGTCCATCATGGGAGCGACCCTGGCCGGTTTCCTGCTCGGTTTCATTGAAATATTCGTGGCCATGATCTTTCCGTCGACCCTGCGGGATCTCATCGCTTATTCTATCGTATTGCTCATTCTGGCCTTCAGGCCATATGGATTCTTCGGCGAGCCTTACAGCGCCAAGTTGAGACTGTAATTGCCGGCGCCACATACAGCCAAGCCGGTGGTTTTTTCAGAAAGGGAATGTAATGGAAGCAGCCAGCAGCGCACTATCTGCCCCTGAAAGCGGGTTGAAAAATAAAATATGGCAGATGTATTCTCAGGTGCCGGTCCTGGGATGGCTTTGCGGTGCCCTGAGTGCGGTCTTACTGGAACAATTCGTGGGCAGGCCGTTGGCTATAGGCCTGGGCCTGTCAAAAATTCCCGCGCTTTTCGGTTTCACGATCATTCTGAAATATCCGGCACTTTTTCCCAGCGCGCTGCTCTACGTCTTCTTGATATACCTGCTGCCGATCATCATCGTTGCCCGGTTGAGCCTCGCACCGACCAACTGGCTGGCGCAAAAAATGATGGATTACTCGATGCAGGGGTCGGTGCTGGTCCACCTGGTTATACTGTACGCCATCTTTCATATCTGGGCCGGAATGAGCGACTACCGGGACATAAGCCTCAAGTTTACATTGATTGCCATAATGGTCACCGTCAGCCTGAATGTGATCAACGGATACATGGGGGAGTTCTCCTGTTCACACCCCGGGTTCATGGCGCTGGGGGCGTATACCGCTTCGGTATTTTCCGTATCCCTTTTTGTCAACGACAGCCAGTTCGGTCAGGCGCTGTTGCCTTCCTTCCTGGGCCCGTTCGCGTTTCCGCTCGGTCTCATTCTGGGCGGGCTCGTCGCAGCAGCAGGGGCGCTGATTGTCGCCATTCCTTCATTTAGAACCCGGGGAGATTACCTGGCGATTATCTCCCTGGCTTTTTTGTTCATCGTCAAGAGTCTGGTCGAAAACCTGGAATTTGTCGGCGGACCGCGCGGTCTCAGCAGCCAACCGAACTGGGCCAATCTGCCCACGGTCTTCACCTGGACCGTCGTCTGTATCTGGGTGATCAACAACTTTGTCCGCTCCACCCTCGGCAAGGCGCTCAACGCCGTACGGGACGATGAAACCGCGGCCAACGCCATGACCGTCAACACGCGCCGCACAAAGATGGTGGCCTTCATGTTTGCCGCGTTCTGGGCCGGTGTGGCCGGTGGATTGTTCGCCCACGTCCTGCGCTACGTGAATCCGGGCTCCTTCGGCATTCAAAAACTCGCCGAGGTCCTGGCCATGGTTTACTTCGGCGGTCTTAACTCGGTGTACGGATCGATTCTCGGCGCCGTGAGTCTGAGCCTCCTCAGTGAAGCTTTACGACCACTTGAACTCTTCAAATGGATTGTGATTCCGCTTCTGCTCATTCTGGTAATGATTTTCCGACCGACGGGTCTGATCGCGTTCAAGGAATTCGATGTCAAGAAACTGATCCGACCGCGGCGGAAGCCGGAAAACGAGGTGTAGCATGTCGTTGTTGCAGGTTGAGAGCATGACGCATTATTTCGGCGGGCTGCGAGCCGTGCACGATTACAACCTTCGAATCGAACCGGGTCAGATCAGAGGGCTGATCGGTCCCAACGGGGCCGGCAAGACAACCATTTTCAATCTGATAACCGGTATCTACCAACCTTCAGAAGGCACTATCCGCCTGAAAGATTTAAATCTGGTGGGTCTGCAGCCCCATCAGATTGCTTCCGTCGGACTTGGCCGGACCTTCCAGAATCTGCTTTTGTGGCGCCATATGAGTGTCCTGGAGCACGTGGTCATGGCTCAATACTCGCGGATGACCTACGGTTTGATCGGTGCCTTCTTTGGAACAACCAAGCGAAAACGGCAGGAAGCCGAGGCCGAAGAGAAGGCTTACAGGCTTCTGGAACTCGTGGGAATTTCCGATCTGGCGGACCAGAATGTCCTCAATTTGCCTTACGGGGATCAGAGAAGGGTCGAAATGGCCAGGGCCTTGGCCATAGAGCCGAAGATCCTTTTTCTGGATGAACCGACCGCCGGAATGAATCCGGAAGAGTTGATCCAGATGATGCAAATCATCCGTCAAGTGCATAAAGAATTCGGGTTGGCGATTTTTCTAATCGAACACCGGTTAAAAATGGTGATGGAGTTGTGCGAGATGATCCAGACCCTGGTTTTCGGCGAGGTGATTGCCGAAGGCACACCGGAAGAAATCCAGAACAACCCGAAAGTGATCGATGCTTACCTGGGCAAGGAGGCAATTGACTGATGCTGTCAGTGGAAAATCTGCAGGTGTCCTACGGAAATATCAAGGCGCTGCATGGAATCAGTTTCAAAATTAACGAAGGCGAGATCGTCACCATTATCGGTGCCAACGGAGCCGGTAAGAGCACGACTCTGAAGGCGATTTCACGCATGGTGCCGGTCGCCAAGACGAGCCGCATGACGTTCAAAGATAAAAACCTGCTGAAATATTCGGCCGACAAGGTGGTCAGCGAGCTGGGCATATCGCATGTCCCCGAGGGCAGACGGCTTTTCGGAAACCTGACGGTACTCGAAAATTTGCAACTGGCCACTTTTGCCCGTAAGGACAGGGAAAATGTCGAAAAAGACATTAAACGCGTGTTCGCGATCTTTCCGCGGTTGGAGGAGCGCAAGGTGCAGAAAGCCGGGACCCTGAGCGGCGGTGAGCAACAGATGCTGGCCATCGGGCGGGCTTTCATGAGCGGTCGCCAGATTATGTTGCTCGACGAGCCGTCCATGGGACTGGCACCGCTGCTGATGCGCAATGTTTTCGACGCTCTGAAGGATATTAACGGGGAGGGGACCACGATATTGCTGGTGGAACAAAACGCCCGCATGGCGCTTAAATTCGCCCGGCGTGGCTACGTTCTGGAGAGCGGCAATCTGGTCTTGGAAGGCGATTCGGAGTCGCTTCTGGAAAATCCGGATGTGAAGAAAGCCTACCTGGGGGGGTAAAAGTAAATTAGGTTCAGGGCTCAGCCCAGCCGCTGGCCTGAAAAGCGGCCAGTTTGATCGAGAAAGAAACTGTGCCATTTTGGCGTAGTTTCATACGAGGGTT